>NZ_KV802698.1:0-71995 GCF_001810785.1 Streptococcus sp. HMSC073F11 | reverse complement strand
CCTCGCTCCTCACTACCTCCGTGGAACATCTGGCGCTGCCAAACTTCGTGGAGCTATTTCACAAGCTAGCACTCTGGCAGAGATTGAAGCTCTCTTGCAGTTAGATAAGGCTTAACATGGTTCATACTGCTCTACTGATTATCGATATACAAAAAGCATTTGATAGACCTATCTGGGGAGAACGGAACAACCCTCAAGCTGAACAACAAGCATTGAGGGTACTGGCATACTTTCGTAAACACGCTCTTCCAGTCTTACATGTTCAACACATATCTGACAATCCCCAGTCCCAATTTCATAACAAACAAAATCAGGAGTTTAAAAGTGGATTTGAACCAGTTACTTCAGAACCTGTCTTTCAAAAAACGGTTAATAGCGCCTTTATTGGAACAAATCTTGAAACCTATTTACGAAAAAATCAGATTTGTCATTTAATCGTTGTTGGTTTGACTCTGCCTCATTGTGTATCTACTACGACACGAATGGCAGCAAATCTTGGTTTTGAAGTCACTTTACTAGCAGATGCCACTGCCAGTTTTACCCTATCTAACAAAAACGGTCAGACCATCCCTCCTGAGACTATCCATGAGATTAATCTCCTTTCTCTACAAGATGAGTTTGCTCAAATTCTTACTACAGAAGAATTTTTAACCCAAGTACAAGTATAAAATAATCCGTCAACTCTTATTGAGCTGACGGATTTTCTTTGAGTATTAGAATTGATGATTAGCAATTATTCATAAATGTCTATAGATTCACTCAGAACTGACCATACTAGTCTACCCCCTTTAGAGCACTAATCATGTCAATCTTTCTCATACGAAGACTAATAAAATAAGCAGTCCCTAAAGATGTAAACCAAACCAATAACGTAGCAGAAGCAAGGACATACATACTGACATAAGCGGTATACTCAATTCGAATCGTCGAAAATGTTGCTACATACTCTTTCAAAAACCATATTCCTAAAGGAATTCCTACTAGCCAACCAATAAAGGTAGTTAGTATAGTTTCAAAAAGAGTTACCATCTGTAGATATTGATTAGAAAATCCTAATACTTGTAATGTAGCATAGTCTCTCATTCTCTCTACAAAGTTTAAAGAGCCCAGATTATAGAGAACAATAATAACAAGTAATAAGGCAAAGCCAATAATCATTAGAAATACACTCATCAAACTAGATACAAAATCATAGGCATTTTTTTCTTGGCTCCCTTTTTCAATGACAGATAGAACACCTTTGTCTTGCTTAATAGTATCTTCGTCCACCTCCGGCCCAACTAATAAAGTATGTGGAGTAAAATCTCCCCCTGCTTTTTCAAAGACTCTAGCATGAAGATAGGCCCCTTGATTGGTTTCACTTGTGACAATCCCTTTTACTTCAAACTTGTAAGTATGACCATCTTGATAGGGAGTCACATTTAAAAAATCTCCGACTTTAATACCTGCTAAACGGGCAAATGATCTAGTTACATACAAACCATCATCTTTCAAAGAATCAGCACTCTCTGTTTTTGCTTGGATCATATCTCCATCATCAAATATAATCAATAAACGGTTGTAGCCATCATCTGGATTAAAATGTGCCTGTGAAATTTGTACACCTTGCCCACCATATCTAGACTTAGAAGATGTATAATCAGCTACGGTCAGTCGTTTTGAATAAGAAAAATCTTCATTGTATGCCTTATCAACAAGATGATTCATGGACACAGGCATACCAATTCCAGCAATCAGTAACATCATACTTCCTGCAACTCCCACGATTCCCATCAAAACTCGAATACGATTAAACGAGGCATCACGAATTGCCCATCTAGAAGGATAAGAAATTCGTTGCCAGATAGAGGAAAATCTTTCCACAAAAACAGATTTAGCAACTTTTTCTTTACCTCTTAAAAATATTGCTGGTAAGCCTCTAGCTGACTCTCTAGAAGCTAAATAGGCAGCTAAAACACAAATAATAATGACTACAATACCGACAACCATTGATGAAGACGAATAAGATATTTGCCAATTTGGAAGTGTAAACATTGACTTTTGAGTTTCTAGTACAAACCATGACATCAAGGGAGAAATAGCAAAGCCTGCGAAACTTCCTAATAAACTTACTACTAAGCCAAATAAAATATAATGTAAACTGATAGCCTGATTTGAAAAGCCTAGAGCCTTTAATACAGCAATCTCTTTTGTTTGGCCATCAATCAAACGCTGAATGGTTGTAAACATAGCCAAAATAGCTAACAAAATAAAGATAAAAGAAAATAAGTAAGATAAGTTTCTAATTTGCCCAACTCGATCGGTAGCTTCTGATATTTCAGTTAAACTTTTTTGATCTTGATAAGAAACTAAATCGCCCCCAAAAATAGACTCTAAATCTCCTCGCAAATCTACCTTAGAACCATAAATTTCTAAGGCATTATCTGACGATAAACCCAGAATTCCTTTTGCAATTTCATTATCTGCAATATAACCATAGGCATCATTGTCAGGATTTGGAGCGATATATTCCATGCTACCTGTGAAATAAATCTTATCTGTGGCCTGAACAAATCCTACAATTTCTAAATCTATCTGTTTCCCCCTTGATGAAATAGAAATTGAATCTCCAATCTGTAAATGATTCTTCTTCGCATAATTCCCATCAATCCAAATCGAATCTTGTTTTCCTTCAGAAAAAGAACTTCCTTCTGTTACTGTAACCAGTTGATTATCTGTAATCGTTTCAAGATTGATTCGTCCGTCAGTCTTGTCTAAACGAACAATATTAGCAAATCCTTTCTTTTTACTGATAACTTTTTCAACAGAAGATAATAGTTCAACCTGCTTAATTTTTGATTCATCAATTTGTCTCGCTTGAACCCAAACAACAGGAAGTTCAGATTGTTTCAAATAACTCTCTAGACTCTTTTCAAGTCCATGCCAAGCTCCTTGTAGCCCTACAAAGATTAATACACTTAATAGAGACATCAGAAAAACAGAGAAAAATTGTTGCCAATTTTGCCGAAGATCTCTTAATAATTTTATATGAAGATACCTCATCCCAGCACCTCTTCATTATTCTCTATTTTTTCAATACTTCCATCTTTCAAATATATAACTCGATCTGCAAATTTAGCAAACTCTCTATTATGTGTAACCATTACAACTGCAGCATTCCCATTTCTAGAAACTTCCTTCAATAAAGTTAAAATACTATCACCTGTCTTTGAATCTAACGCTCCTGTAGGTTCATCACACAATAATAGACTAGGTTCTTTAGCCAATGCCCTTGCAATTGATACACGTTGCATTTCACCTCCAGAAAGTTGATTAGGAAAATTATTTTTTCTATGAAGTAAACCAACTTGATCTAAATACATATCAATTTCTTTATTGTTTTTCACTAAATTTGCTGCAATACCTATATTCTCCTTGGCTGTTAAACTTGGAACTAAGTTATAAAATTGAAAAACAAAACCAATTTTATCTTTTCGATAAGCAGATAATTCCTTGTCCGTAAACTTTGTTACTAGTTCCTCATCAAATATAAAGGTTCCTGATGTCGCACGATCCATCCCACCAAGTAAATTTAGTAACGTACTTTTCCCTGAACCTGATGGACCTAAAATAACTGTAAATTTCCCTTTCTCAATAGAAAAACTAACTTGATCTAAAGCACGAACTTCTTGCTCTCCTACCTTATAAATCTTACTAATATTTTGAAACTGAATCATACATACTCCTAATATCTTGTCATAAATTTTATTTTTTCCTTTAATGTAGGCTCTTCATACTGTTCTATGATACGTTTAGATACTGCTTCCCTGTTTTCTCGTATAACCTTTTCAGCTAAGGAAATAGCCTCATCTACTGAAACAACTATTGGCAACTCATAATGTTGAATGATCTGATTTAACCGTTCTTTCTGACTACCTTTGACACAATAAGGTGTCAGACCCAAATTCCTATAAGCTTCATATAATTCCTCATCTGATAAATTTCGATACTCTTCAGATACTGGTCTATGCCCATCTGGATCCATTGCAAACTCTACTGGTAAATGAACAACATCTGTATACCACAGTTTCGCATGATTCTTAGAGACAACCCCATAAGCAGTCAAATATTTTTTGAAAAATCGTCGACCCGGAATACCTAAAATAGATTTCATCAATCGATGAATGAATGCTGATCCTGGATTAATTCCTACCCTCATTCGAACAGTACCGTAAATCCATTCATTCAATACTGAACCATCTGATAGAAAACTTCCATGTTCCTTGTATAAAATTCCTTCTGTACGAATTCTCTCCTCAAAACGCTTTAGCCCTAGTGCCATTAATTCAGTTGATGACATATCCTGAAATCTTCTGCCAGGATATAAATCTGTCAAAATTTCCCTCGCAGACAAAGCGTCGATTAAGGGAAGTCCCGTTGCAATCGAAAGAGCTGTAGCAGTTGTTGTCTTACCTGTAGAATAAGTTCCCGATATGACTAACCTTAATTCTCTATTTCCCATCACTGTCCCCCTCCATCAGGTAATTTTTGAGCTATTTTACTTTTAAAGACTACCTTATGATCTATATCATATCCTGACATTTCGTAGACTTTCCAATGTTCTTCTCTAATTTTTAACAATCTATTTTTTGAAACACTACCACTAAGCTCTACTACTCCGTTCAAAATTGGTGAATTCAAGTCTGCACTCACTTGCTTCATCCACATGGTATTGCTCTCTTCTCGAGATATCTCTTCTATATGGTAGGCTAACATCTCTGCCATTTGAGAAAAAATAATCAGAAGCTCTAACAAACTATAATAATTCTTTTCTAGACTACCTACACCACTATATTCAATATCTTTGATTAATACTTGCTCTGCTTTACAAGATATACTACTATCTGAAAACTCAACATCGTATATATCATGTTGTCTATCTCTTAAATGCGTTGATAAAAAATCTCTACCTTATTCTCCTATAGCAGCTACATTTTCCATACATTCTAATAATTGATATCCTAAACAAACTTTCATATCCATTACCAAGCAATCAAATTCAATCACTTGGTTCGTCATTTTGAAATTTTGTAATTCTAATTTTAAATTTACCAATTCTTCTATAGCTTTTATCCCTGACTTTATCTCAAAATGGCTTAACCTATACTGATTTAATCTCACTCCCATTCTTTTCAGTATTTCACTTCCAAATAAATGAGCTAATACTATTCCATCTAATGTACTCAGGTGTTGCTGTATGATTTCAGATTGTTTACTAGACCACAAACCTTCTTGATGAAGAGACCCAACTCCTTCTAAAATATTTTTCAACTTAACTTCATAAGTCGTCTTCTTATGCCCTCTGCCAAAATAACGATTTTTATTGTCTCCAAGTAAATAATCTACTGTTAGCATATACTTCTCCAATCTTTTAAACTGACTCTATCTTAAACAAAAAAAGACAAGAAAGAATCCGTAATTTACGAAAACCTTCTTGCCTTTTTAGTATAAAATTATAAAGATACTAGATTTAATCGAATAGCCTCACGTACAGCTCCAACTCTACTCGTCACTCCCAACTTTGAACAAATATTTGAAACATGGGTATCCACTGTTCTCCTGCTGACAAATAAACTATTTGCTATCTTTTCATTAGAATATTCTTTTACAATCAGTTCCAATACACTTAACTCCGTATCTGTCAATAGATTATTTTCTTGCTTTTCTAACAAACCATCTGGAATAACGTGATTTCCCTTATAAACAGCATAAATTGCACTTTTAACATCCAAATAAGAACTTTCTTTGGGTAAAAAAGCTTGAATCCCAAAATCCATCGCTCTCTTATGTAGCAAAGTGTCATAAAATCCTGATAAAAGAACTATCTTGGGAACTGTATTCAGAAATCTATTTATTTGACTAATAACATCAAATGCCGTTACTCCTTTCAACATAAAATCCATGACTAGTACATCTACCTTTTCATGCTTAAGACATAGAAGTAAATCTGCTACTTCTGTATAGGAACCAACAATTTTAAAATCATCTTCCTTTAAAAAATAGTTCTCCAATCCTTGTAATACTAAACTGTGATCATCAATCAAAACCAAACGAATCATTTTTCTTCCCTTCTATAGGTATCCGTATCTTCACACTTGTAGGTTCTATATTTATCTGAACATCTCCCCCCAATAAATGAACCTTCTCTACAATTCTATTTAAACCAAAATGATGTTCATTAGACTGATAGTTTCCCTTAAAAATACCATCATCTATAACTTCAATTGATAAAATCTTTTCTTTTGTAGATAAATCTACAGTAATTTCTCTAGCATTCCCATGAAGAATACTATTATTTACTAGTTCTTTAACTGTCCTTAATACAAACGTGCCCACTTTATCGTTAACTTTTTCTTCATCTATTGAAAAAGTTGTCATAATCGAAACAGTTTCCATCTTCATGAATTGGTTTAATATGCTAGTAATAGATTCTTTCAACCCTAATTCATGCACCATTAAAGGATAGATATTGGAACATAAATCTCTTAATTCAAAAACAATATCATCCAACATCTCTAATAAAGCTCCCCTATTAATGTGTTCACTAATTTCTAACTGCTTTTTATAATAAATAACCTTCTGAATTGTAGTATCATGTATAAACGTTGCAATTTCTTCCCTCTCTAATTCAGTAGCTACAAAAGTATGAAAACTACTAAAGATTCCCTCCATTTTATGGCTAATCAACATCATTTTCCTTATTTCAGGTAACAAAGCTAGCGAAAAAAGAAAAGTGTAAAGAACGAAAAAAATTGGAGAAAATTCTCTTAATAACAGACTAAAAAGAATAATTAGACTAGTAAAAAAAACGGAAAATATCAAGTTATATATGAATGGATTCCACTTCCAAGCAACATATATCATTCGCTCTAGTATCAAGTTATTCACAATAGAGAACAAAATAAGCAACAATAGAGGAATACTATAAATAAACGAAACTTCCTTACCAATCGGAAAAATATATCCAAAAAATAGAGGAAATAAGGCCAGAACTGCTAAAAATAAGGTATGAATTGGCAGCATTTCTCTTCTCTGATAGTAATTTATAAGCATCTTTAACAGTAGGATAACTAAAAAGAAAAATACTAAATAAAATACTCCCCTAGAAAAAAAGATGGTTAAAAAATCAATGGGCTGTATAAGATTATAAACATACAAAAGTTGAGTTATGAGTGAATAGCCCAGTATAATACGAGAAAAGTTAGAAATGGTTGAACCTTTTATCTTTAAGACTAACACTCTAATGAAGATATCCATGAATAATGGAAATAAAGTCAAGTATGAAATTAATAGACTACGACCAAATACATCTCCTATACTTGATGGAATAATCGATAATAACATCAGACTAGTATAAATAATAAAATAAAAATATCGTTTCCCAGTTTTTCCTCTACTTCTGCCTTTTATGTATAATCGAAATAACAGTAGAATCAGAAAAGCAATGATTGATAAAACAAGAAAGATAATTTGGCTTGATTTCCCAGATTCTATTATTAAAGTCTTTGAAATGCCTCTATCTAACACTGTCACAGAATGAAGCGGTTCAACAATTAAAAATCGAGATAATGAGAAATTACTATCTGGACTCTGACCGTCTATTTGTATAATCGATGCTCCTATTATCTCTTGATGATTTGCAAAGCTTCCCAGATTATGGACTTGTCTAACTATCCACTCATTATCATGTTTATCTACGGTGATTCCACTGTACGTTCGGTTAAAAATTGAAAACGAAAAATAAAGAAAGAAAATAAATAACAAAACCAAAGAAAATCGAAACATTTTTGACTTCATTGTTTGTAACACTCCACATTTCACTTGATATTGATGTTTATTCTACCATTTTTTCATTCAATAAGACAGGTTTTATAGTTAAATTTATTCTTTTTTCTTTCGAGATATAACTGATACAATCTTCTGGTAGGTGAAATCCTCCCCGATTTGACTTTTGAAGACAAGATAAAAATTGCCTACAAACACTTGAAACGCTTGATTAACCTCAAAGAGGAAAACGTAGCAGTTCGTGAATTCCGTGGCCTCGCTCCTCACTACCTCCGTGGAACATCTGGCATTGCTAAACTCCGTGGAGCTATTTCACAAGCTAGCACCCTGGCAGAGATTGAAGCTCTCTTGCAGTTGCATAAGGCTTAATAGATTAAAACCCGTAACTCTCTTAAAGTTGACGGGTTTTTGATTGTAAAAATTCAAATACTGAGCGCTATTATTGACTCAAAGCAACACTGGAAACCTTACCATCCGCTCCTGTTGTAATTTGGATGACTTTTCCTCCACCAATTTTGGCATTATACTTACCATCATCAAGAGTATAAGAATAGCCTTTGATAGAGTAATTTTCTTTCTTTCCATCAGAAGATTCTACTGTAAATTGACCACCTGATGAAACTGTGATGGTTTCGCCATTTGCTCCCTTCCAATTTCCCGCTGCAGCTGAGAAATCACCATCTACCATGGTTAAAACACCCTTGTAGCGTTTATTTTGCTCTGCTTGTTTGTCTTGAAGTTTGCGGTCAGTTGTAGGATCATAGCTTGATTGGTTAGATTGGGCTTGAGGAGCTTGTTGAGTTGAAGGAGTCTGAGCAGGAGTTTGTTGACTAGCCACTTCTTGACCTTGTCTTTGCTCTGGTGCAGGAGCCGCTTGTGATGGCGTTGCAGTTGCTGAAGATTGATCAGTAGACGCCTTAGTCTTTTCAGATGAAGCTGAACTTGAGGACTTCTGAGTCTTGCTTTCTTTGTTAGAAGAAGTTGCTTTAGAACTTGATGACTGGCTTGTCTTAGCAGAACTGCTTGCTTGAGTTGTTTCCTTTTTATTTCCACAAGCTCCTAATAGCAAGGTAGAAGCCAATACAGTTGCTGCCATCAATTTGATATAGGTTTTCTTTTTCATTTTTCTACTCCTTTGTAATATTTTAGAAATATAAAGAAATGTTTTTGTAATATAATTGTAACATTGTGATTTAAATATGTCAACAATTTATCTAAACTATTTTAAAAATCTTAAATACTTTAGATACATTTACTCCTCCTACTCTTCTATTCGTAATAAAACAGAAAAACAGGAGATTTTCCTGTTAAAAATTTAAATTTGTTTTTGTGTAATCGCTTGCATTACGTTAAACGAAGGAATATAATAATATTGAAATATAATATAGGAGGTGCACTCTTATGCTAAATAAGTATTACAAGTATCTGCCTTGGTTAATTTTGGGAGCTATTGGCTCTTATCAATCAGCCGCTTACTATGCGCGAACTGCATTTGATGTCTTCTATCTGACTACAATCTTTTTGATTGTCTATATCGCCTTGTTATTTTTACATGAGAACTATCTCAAGTATCGATACAAAGCCTTCTTTACTCACATGTTGAGCAATTCTAAGAAAGATAGCCATCCCTAAAAACAGTCGCAATAGCAAATCAAACTAATAAAGGCAAATAAAGAGGTCGGGAACTTTTTCCCGGCCTCGCTTTTTATTTCAATCGATAGGTTTTTCTTGGTTTCTTTTTAGGTACTCGTTTGAGTCCGACTTCTTCTACATATTCTCCGTATTTTACGAGAAAGTTATTGCTGACGATTGGACGACCGGGATTGATAAGATTGACCAGTTCAGTCCCTTCGTAGACAGTGAACTCCTCCTCCAGCAGATAAAGGAAGGTCGGATTCCAGTCGAGACGGCCTTGGATTCGTTTGATGGATTCTTGGATAATAGCATAATGGTCAAAAGCGAAGGCTTGCTCCTCCAACTCTACTCCCTTTAAGAAGCACTTGCCTGTCTGAAAATCGACATCTACAAAAACCACATCCTTGGCATCGTCTCCTGCTTGAACAAGTTCTAATGCACAACTAGGCAGATAAACCAAGTGGGCAATGGTCACTGTCCAGCCCCGTGGGTCACGGCCGGGGGTCGATACAGTCATCAATTGCTCGATTTTTTCTAAAGGGAGTTCGAGGTTGACCTCTTCTTTCACCTCGCGCTGACAAGCATGTGCAGCATCTTCGCCCTTGTCCATAAATCCTCCAACCAGAGCCAAACAATTTTGATAAGGGTGAGCCTTGCGACGAATTAATAAGAGCTTGATCTTTCCTTCGACAAAGCAGTAGGCTACCATATCCACCGTCACACTTGGTTTTTCGTATTGAGGAAGTTCCTGCTTGTAGTACCAATCCAAAAACTCCTCCTGACTGGCATGAATTTCAAAATATTCTTTTTCCGTCATCCCTGCTGGAATCATCGTGTCCGTCATTTTATGCCTCCTTACGAACTGCCTTGGTCCATTGGTACCAACCTACTAGACTATTGAGTGTGTAAACCCAGTACATCCCTTGAATATGGATATTTTCACCCCACCAGAGGTAGATACTAAAGAGATTGGTTGCAATCCAGAAAATCCATTGCTCACGATAGAGACGTGTCATCAAGAGCTGGCCGACACCATTGGTCGCATCGGTAACACTATCACGGAAAGGGCGAGCACTATGGATACTTTGGTAAGCTAAGCCCATACCAATCCAGATGATAGCAGTCAAGGCTAAGTACTTGAGCCAGTCAAAAACAGATAATTTCTTAGATTCAAAGTGAGATTCTTCTACTTTTCCTTGGTCATTGATACGGTTGGACAGCCAAGCATAGAGACCAATCGGCTGCATGACAAAGAAGTAAACAGTCGTCAAAACTTCACCATAAAAAGTCGCATTCATAGCCAAAACCAAATAGATAGCAGAGTTAATGGCCCCAAAGAGATAATTGCTTGCACGTCCTTCTGCTACCAAGATAACACAGACAATCCCAGTCCAAGATGCAAACAAGCTCATCCAGTCATGACTTTCTGTATTTTGCGTGAATTCTAAAATCAAGGGAACACTTGACAGGACGGTGAGATACAACCACTGGAAGAGACTACGTCCCATAAAGAGATCCTTCCAGAGCAGGCGCATGATTCCTGCAAAACCGATCTTACGAGCTTCTGCATGAACATTTTTAAAGTTTTCGATAAATTGTGTGATTTTTTCAGTTAGTTTTTTCATAATTTTCTCCTAATCTGCTTGGTAAATGGCATCAATAGCCACTTTGGCTGCTTCATAATTGCCTAGGTAATCCTCAGCTAGATAAACTAGTGGAATGGTGGTTAAATATCGCTCTCTCATATGGTCCAAATGCTGGGAAAAACTATGACGAATATGGTCTTCTGCCATAGTCATATCTCTAAATCCGTCATTGACATAGGAGCCGACCGGTTGCACAAAGAGAATCAAGTCCCATTTTTCCTTAGCCAAGATCGAAACAAAGAGATTATCAAAGGTTTCTCCTGATAAGTCCCCTTGGTCCTCGGTCTCCATGTAATAATCATAGTAGCCCTTAGTTACTAAGGAGTTGGTGTCAGCTATCACCAATCCCCTATTGGCATTACTGTCAATTAACTTAGAGGTCTGGTCATACTGCCCCAACAGGAGATAATAGTAATCTTTTGGAGTCAATTCATCGTCGCGGACATTGTTTTTAATCTGGTACTCACGTGCGTATTCCAAACTGACGGGTGCATCGTAATACCTTGCCAAATCCTTGGCCAGAGTGGTCTTCCCATTGCTGGCACTCCCCATAATCAATACTTTCTTTGTAAACTGACGACGGAAGGGCTGAGCGATGTTTTTCCAATATTTGCTTGGATTTTCTCGAATCATAGTCGCTGAGATTCCAAACTTTCTTTCTTGCAAAACGGTCTCAAAACCACGATTTGATAATTCTTGCTGGTAGTCTGCTTCTCCCACAAAGAAAATTAGTTCTTGCTGGGTTTCATCATAGGAAATCTCCGCTAACATTTGGTCCAACCACTCCTGCCAGCCCATAGGGTAGCGAGGAAGATTGGTTTCATCTAACTTACAAACCAAGGTCAACTCGTCACCACGAAAGGCCTCTCGGATATAGCGGAATCTTTTTTGAAGCGTTAAGCCTACCTGCTCTCCTCGGTCTCCCTCATAGCCTGAAACGACAACCCAGACCTGGTCACACTGTCGCTTCGCACGCTGAATCAAATCGATATGTCCTTGATGAAGTGGAGCAAAGGTTCCAAATACCACTGCTGTTTTCTTTTTCATAAACGCATTACCTTTTTATGGTTTTTGATATTTTTATTATCTATGTTTTTATTATAAACTATATTTTTGTTTTGTCAATAGTTTTTTATTATTTTTTATAAAAAAGTAGCAAAAAAGAGAATCAAGATTACTCCTGATTCTCCATTTTTATACAATATCAAATTTTAACTGGCCTGCTTTAACACCAATCTTAAGTGTGCTGCCTGCCTCTAATTCTCCCTTGAGAAGAAGTTCTGCCAACTTGTCTTCCACTTCTGTTTGTAGGGTTCTGCGAAGTGGACGAGCTCCCATCTCTGGGTCATATCCTTGATTTGCCAACAATTTCAGTGCGGAAGCTTGTAATTTCAAGTCAATGCCTTTTTCAGCCAAACTTGCCACTAAAGGTTTGACCATAATCTTCACCACTTCCTGCATATGGTCGCTAGATAAGCTATGGAAGACCACCTTTTCATCAATACGGTTGATAAACTCCGGCCTATAAGCTTTTTTCAGCTCTTCAAACATGCGTTTCTCCATATTCTCCTGGTCAAAACGAATGTCCTTGGCCCCAAAACCAACAGTCTTGTCATCACGAAGGGCTGTCGCACCAAGGTTTGAAGTCATGATAATAATGGTATTTGAAAAATCAACCTTGCGACCCTTGCTATCGGTCAAGACACCATCATCCAAGACTTGCAAGAGGACATTAAAGATGTCTGGGTGGGCTTTTTCTACCTCATCAAAGAGGAGAACAGAGTATGGTTTGTTGCGAACCTTCTCGGTCAACTCCCCACCTTCTTCATAACCCACATAGCCCGGAGGAGCTCCGTTGAGACGACTGGCTGCGAATTTCTCCATATACTCAC
This sequence comes from Streptococcus sp. HMSC073F11, assembly GCF_001810785.1. GTDB lineage: Bacteria > Bacillota > Bacilli > Lactobacillales > Streptococcaceae > Streptococcus. The sequence goes on along the minus strand of NZ_KV802698.1, from coordinate 58,998 downwards.
TCATGTCAAAGCGGATAAGGGCTGATTCGTCATCAAAAAGAACTTCTGCCAGAGCCTTGGCCAATTCGGTCTTACCGACACCTGTAGGCCCTAGGAACATAAAGGAACCAATCGGACGCTTATGACTGCGAATCCCTGACTGGTTGCGGCGAATGGCACGGCTAATACTTGAAACAGCTTGATCTTGACCGATGACACGTTTGTGCAGTTCAGCTTCCAAGTTTAGGTATTTCTTAGCATCAGTCTGAGTCAGTTTTTGGACTGGAATACCTGATAAGCGACTCAAGGTGGTCAAAATATCAGACTCTGTCACCAAGTCTTTATAGACAGGCACTTCCTCTTCTTTTGCGATTAACTGAGCTGCCTGTTTCCACTTACCATCCATCAAGGCCTTGTCAGCTGGACTCAAACCTGAATCGTCTGCTTTTACATGCTTAACCTTATTTTGCACTGTTGCTGCTGCTTCATCTAAGAGGTCGATAGCAGAGTCTGGCAAGTGACGACTAGTCAAGTAACGATGCGCCATCTTGACAGCTGTTTCGACCGCTTCATCTGTGATTTGCACACGGTGATGTTTCTCATAAGTCGCCTTCAAGCCTTGCAAAATGGCCATACTGTCGGCCACACTTGGCTCTTCAATCGTCACTTTGGCGAAACGACGAGAAAGGGCCGCATCTTTTTCGATGTGTTTTTGATATTCTTCCTGAGTGGTCGCACCAACTGTTCTCAAGGTGCCACGCGCCAAGGCTGGCTTCAAGATATTGGCCGCATCCAGAGTCGAATCAATCCCGCTCCCAGAACCCATGATAGTGTGAAGTTCATCTATAAAGAGGATGACTTGGCCATCTTCTTCAATATCCTTAATGATATTATTCATGCGCTCTTCAAAGTCACCACGGAAACGTGTCCCTGCCACGACATTCATCAAATCAAGCTCTAACACGCGCATCTTAGCCATTTCCGCAGGCACGTCCCCACTAGCAATACGCTGGGCAAGTCCAAGCGCCAGAGCTGTTTTTCCGACACCAGCATCCCCAACCAAGACAGGATTATTCTTAGTCTTCCGACTCAAAATTTGAATCATACGCGAGATTTCCTTGTCCCGACCGATAACTGGCTCTAACTTGCCAGAACGCGCTTGCTCTGTCAAATCATGCGTATAGTCCTCGAGACCACCGCTTGGAGTCTGGGGCATGCCCATCATATTAGCCATAGAATTTTGCTTATCAGCTACTGTACGATGGCGTTGGCGTAAAGCCTTGAGATCTTCACGAGTCCAACCTGCTCGTTCTTCTAGATTTCGACGTAGGGCAGCAATCTTGACCTGATCTTTCTTGTCTTCATAAGAAAAACCAGCTCTCTCCAAGATACGAGTCGCCAAGGCATTGCCATCATGCAAAATCGCATAGAGGACATGCTCTGTCCCTAGCACCTTAGCATGGACCACTGACGCTACATACTCTGCTTCGTCAAAAAGGACCTGCAAACGATGAGAAAACGGCAATTCCGTAAAGGTTTCATCCTGGCTATAGTCCGTTTCAGTCAGTTCCAAAGCGACCTCTTCTAAACGGTCCATCTCATATGGATAATCATTTAAAGTCGCCCCTGCCACACTATAACTGTGATTAGACATGGCAATCAACAAGTGCCAAGACTCTAGGTAACGAGCTCCAAAATGGCCAGCCACCATGTAGGCACTTTCGATACATTCATTCAATGCTTTTGAATAGTTCATCTTACTTCCCTTTTCTATCTACCTCTTGTATGACCTGTCGTAGCATGTTTGCACGAACAACTGGAGCTTCTTCTCCTAGAACGCGATCTAAAGCTACTGCCACCAGCAAATTCATCTCCTGCTTGGTCATCAATTCCTGCTCAACCAAAAGCTGCAGAATATCCTCATAAATTTCTTGACTGACCCGCTCACCAATCGAGTAAAGCAAATCGCGGAGCATTTCATGATGACTAGAAAACTCAATCCGTCCTATGCGAATGTAGCCTCCGCCACCACGCTTACTTTCAACCAAGTAACCTCTACTTTCCGTAAAGCGTGTCTTGATCACATAGTTAATCTGACTAGGAACAACCTGAAAAGTATCTGCCAACTGACTCCGTTGCAACTCCACAATTCCAGATTGATCTAAAATCGCCTTGATGTAGGCCTCAATATGATCCGATGTATTTTTAAATCTCATTACAAACCCACCTCTCTCTTTAAACCTTGACTATCTTTGACTATTATACCGAAATTTTCTCATTTTTAAAAGAAAAAGGGCGCTGGTAAAGGATAATCTTCACCAACTCCCTATTTTTCTACTTATCTAAGCCTAATTCTACCAAAATTTGACGTTTATAGGCAATCTTTTGGACTTCTTTGTCCTCATCTTCAGACCAATCTAGTTTAATTTCTGAAACAATCTGCCCAGGTCGATTTTTCAAGATATAGATGCGGTCGCTGAGACTGAGGGCCTCCTCGATACTATGCGTAATGATCAAGGTTGTTAGCTGCAACTGCTTGTGAATCTCAAGGTACCAAGCGTGGAGTTCCATCTTAGTCATCTCATCCAAGGCGCTGAAGGCCTCGTCTAAGAGAAAGAGCTTGTGCCCGAAAAGGTAGGTTCGGAGCAAGGCTACACGCTGGCGCATCCCACCACTGAGTTCATGAGGGTATTTATCTCTTACAGCTGTCAACTGGAAGGTCGCAAGGATGTCATCCGCTCGGGCAACGGCTTCCGCCTTATCCACTTTTTGAATCAAGAGGGGCAGAATGATATTACCAAGCACGGTCTTGTGCTCCAAGAGCAGATCCTTTTGCAACATATAACTCACGCGCCCCTGGGGATTTTCTTCACCATCAAGGACAATTCTCCCTGACTGAACTTCTAAAATACCCGCAATTAAGTTGAAAAGCGTAGTCTTACCAACACCACTTGGGCCTAAGATAGAAACCACTTCACCTGAAGTCACCTGCAGGTTGATATCCTCTAAAATCCTCTCCTGACCATAGGCATAACTGACTTGTTCTAGTCTAATCTCTGTCATTATTTCACAAATTCGTTGGTGAATCCTTTGTCTGTCAAGTCTTCTTTAAGGATACCATTTTCTTTATCCCATTTGTAGAAGGCATTCCAGCGAGCTGCATCAAATTGACCCCATTTTTCCTTGTCGCTTGCGTATTCTTTTGACAAGTATTTTTGAGATTCGATGACAAAGTCACGTTTTTCCTTGAGTTCAGGCGCATTCTTGATGAGGATATCAGCTGCTTCCTCTGGATGCTCCATAGCATATTGGTAGCCTTTTTTGATAGCTTGGATGACTTTACGAGCTTCTTCTTTGTTGTCTTTAAGGTAGTCGTTGTTTGCGATGATAACTGGTGAATAGTAGTCAAACTCCTTGACATAGTCTTTCAAGTACATGAAGTTAGCATCTACACCTTGTGATTTAGCAAGGATACCATCCCAACCGTAGTAGATCCAAGCAGTATCAAAGACGCCATTGGCAATCGGTGTGATTGAGTTTGAGTCGTTATTTGGTACTTTTTCAACCTTCTCAAAGTCTCCACCTTGAGATTCTACCAAGGTTTTCAACATAGCAAGTTCAGTTGGGTCATTCCAAGTTCCGTATTTCTTACCAACCAAGTCTTTTGGACTAGCTACATTGTCAGATTTACGAGAGATGATTCCTGATGTATTGTGTTCTACGATAGCTGCAACGGCAGTGATTCCTGCGCCTTTTTCCAATTTTTTAGCCATATAGTCTTGGAAATAGACTGCAAATGGTGCCTTACCGTTAATAACCAAGTCAGAAGAACTTTCTTCTGGTGGCAATTTCAAATCAACATCCACTCCAGCTTCTTTGAAATAACCTTTTTCCTTGGCCACATAAAGCCCTGTGTGGTTGGTATTTGGCGTCCAGTCTAGGATAAAGTCAATCTTCTTGAGTTCTGCTTCCTTATTATCCTTAGAAGCAGTTCCTTGACCACAGGCCACAAGCACAACAGCTACAAGAGCTGTTAAAACAGTTAAAAACACTTTCCATGTTTTCTTCATTTCAATTTCCTCTTTTCTTTTTCAGAAACATTCTTATTCTACGAACGTTTCCATTTAATAACATATTTTTCACTGACATCAACCAGCTTCATACCGAGAAGACTGATAATCGATACCAGAATAATAATAGCAAACATAGTATCATACTGAAACAGTTTCTTGGACTGAATCATGTAGACACCTAGTCCTTCAAAGCCTCCCAACCACTCAGATACTACTGTTGTGATAAAGGCGTAGGAGACACTGACCCTCAGACCAGCATAAAAGTAAGGCAGACTGACAGGGATTTTAAAATGCCACAGGATTTGCCAAGGTTTGGCCCGCATCAGACTAAACAAGGTCAGCATATCCTTGTCACAATGCCTAAAACCGTCCAAAATGCTGACGATGATAGGAAAGGTTGTTGTCAAGATAATCAAGACAATCTTGGGCAAAATCCCATAACCGAGCCACAAAACCAGGATAGGGGCTATGGCAATGGTCGGGATAGTCTGAACAACCACCATCATAGGGTAAATCAGATCGTTAAGCCAAGTCAAACTGTCCATAAGCACAGCCATGAGACAGGCAATCAAGACTCCCAAAATCAGTCCCAATAAAGCCACTCTCAAGGTGGCCCAGCTATGGTGCCAGAGAGATTCTCTATCACGAACAAAGGACAGGAGAATTTCAAGAGGTGTCGGCAGGATAAACTTGGGGAGAAGTTTAAGAAAACCTGCTAACTGCCAGATTGACAAGACTCCTAGAAAGCCCAATAGACTAATGTGTCGTCTCAGTATACTTTTCAAGTTTCTCATCAATACTTAAAATCTCTCCTACATTTATTTTGACATTGGCAAAAACATTATCTGCCTCCTGCCCTGCCACTTCTAGCGCTTCTTTGAGAATGCGCATAAGCTCATCAAACTCCCCTTCCAAGACCGTTTCAAATGGTGTCACCACCATAGTCACCTCTTGAGCTTGCAGATAAGCAATGACTTGATCGATAACAGCAATCCGATCAATCCCCTGTGATAGGGGTAAAATTTGCAAGGCGATGCTTGCTTTCATAAGAACCTCCTCTTCTCGTTTTCCTTTGACAAAAAGAAAAACCTTTGCCATATATGGAAAAGGTCAAGAGTAGACTAAGTATCGTTCCCTACGCTGGCATTACCCAGATCAGGTGCGGTCGAAGCTTAACGCTTCCTCTCAGACTGTACACAGACTCCCATATATTATATGGACATATGATAGCGCAAAACAAAAAAAATGTCAAGGAAACTGCTTACAGAAAAGAGTAGGAAAATTTTCCTACTCCAATTTTCTATACTCGTTCTCCATCACTATTTACTCTGTAGCCATCCACCGTCGTATTGACGGCTAAGGCGCCCGAAGAGTAAGAGTAATACCACTTACCAGAAACTTGATACCAGCCTGTTTTCATTGCCCCTGAACTATCCAGATAATACCACGAGCCATTCTCCTTTAACCAGCCTGTCTGCATTTCACCAGATGATTTCAAATAATACCAGCTAGAACCATCCTTCAACCAGCCTGTTGATTTAGAGCCATTTGATTTGAAATGATACCAACTACCATTTATTTTCTTCCAACCAACAGTTGAACTGTTATTGGATCCATAGTTAGAGCTATTTCCTGATTGATTCTGATAATTCTGTGAAGAGCTTACTCCCTCTAGCTGGATATAGCGACGACTTCCGTTATAAGCCGTATAACTCAACCACTTGTACCCATCTTTTTCGAGAATTTGATCATAATGAACATTCTCCCCAGGATAATAGTAATCAATTGCAGTTGCGCTAGCTAGAGGCTGATTTTTGATGGCAGCCTTAGTCTTAAAATAATGTGTTCCTCCTGTTGAAACTGAGGATTGACTATTCCCAACACTGCCACCAGCTAAATCTTTAAAATGGATAAAACCAGTCATAGTATTCGCCTTCACGACACGCTTATTATAAGATTCCCTTATTCCATAGTTGTATTCTTCAATCTCAATCTCATCTCCCACTACATTTGACACCCAGGCAACATGACCATAAGTTCCTGCAGTAGACCAAGCAATGGAGCCAATCGCTGGTCTATTATCGACACGATAGCCTTCACGACGAGCACGATAGCCCCATTCATTCGCATTCCCATAAGCAGCCGGAATCTCAAAACCATTGACATTACTCAAACGAAAAGCTGCAAAAGAAGTACATTGACGAGAATACATGCGCCACTTATCAATCTCCTGGCTCCCATTTTTATAATGAGCAGGATAATCATCCCCACGCGCAATCGATCCATTTCCTCCTGAATAGGCATATACACTATTACCCGCTGCTAACATCAATCCTACTACTAAAAAGGGAACAACCTTTTTAGCTGATTTTCTGAAAGAAAACCTTGTCTCTGCTACTTTAAATGGTGAAATTTTCATTCTTCCTCCTTGAAAAATAATATAAATCGAAGATTACCTTCACTTAAACTATTCGGAGAAAAAAAGAAAAAGTGAGAAAATTTCTCACTTTAGTCAAGATAATGAATCAAATTCTTTTCTGTAAGGATATCTGAGTAAGTAAAGGATTCAACGTAAACATTAGCTTGTTTATCTCCTTCAACGTTTCCAAATTCAACGATAAATAGGGATGGATAAACCTCAATTAGCTTACCCAATCTATTTTTTTGGCGCTTACGACCATTCTCCAGAGTCATTTCTACGACTTGTCCCTCATGTGCCTTGATTTCTTCTTTGATTTTTTTCATCTTGGCTACATCTGTAAATGCATCTGACATCTTATGCCTCCCTCTTTGAGATACTTGAAAATTTATTGTATTCTTTTTGAAAAATTAATTCCACCGTTCCACGAGCTCCACTACGGTTTTTCTCGATAATAACCTCTACCTTATTATTCGGTATGCCTTCCTCTTCTTCACCACCACGCTCATAGTAATCGTCGCGATAAAGAAAGGCTACGATATCAGCATCCTGCTCAATAGACCCAGATTCACGAATATCAGACAAGACCGGTCTCTTATCCTGACGTTGTTCTACACCACGAGAAAGCTGACTTAGAGCGATTACTGGAACCTTCAGTTCCTTAGCTAAAATTTTCAACTGACGTGAAATTTCTGAAACCTCTTGTTGACGATTTTCTCGACCTGTTCCCGTGATAAGCTGCAAATAGTCTATTAAAATCAAACCAAGATTTCCAGTTTCTTGAGCCAGTTTACGAGAACGAGAACGAATCTCTGTAATCCGAATCCCTGGCGTATCATCGATATAGATACTTGCATTAGCTAGATTCCCTTGAGCAATGGTATATTTTTGCCACTCCTCATCAGTCAATTGACCCGTACGGATAGAATGCGATTCCACCAAACCTTCTGCCGCCAACATACGGTCCACTAGACTTTCCGCACCCATTTCGAGCGAAAAGATAGCAACCGTTTTGTCTAACTTGGTTCCAATATTTTGCGCAATATTCAAAGCAAAGGCTGTCTTACCAACCGCCGGACGGGCTGCTAGGATAATCAACTCCTCCTCATGAAGTCCAGTCGTCATATGATCCAAGTCACGATAGCCTGTCGCAATACCTGTAATATCGGTCGTTTGTTGCGAGCGAGCTTCCAGATTTCCAAAGTTGATATTCAACACATCTCGAATGTTCTTAAATCCACTTCGATTAGCATTTTCGCTGACATCAATTAGTCCTTTTTCTGCCTGAGCAATGATTTCATCAGCTGGTTGCGAAGCCTCGTAAGCTTGATTGACAGACTCTGTCAACTTGGAGATTAATCGACGTAGCATGGCCTTCTCTGCAACAATCTTAGCATAATACTCCGCATTAGCAGAAGTTGGCACAGAATTGACAATCTCAACCAAGTAAGACAGGCCACCAATATTCTGTAAATCACCTTGATTATCAAGAATGGTACGAACCGTTGTTGCATCTATAGCATCGCCACGATCGGATAAATCGACCATAGCTTGGAAAATCAAACGATGGGCATACTTAAAAAAGTCCCGAGACTCAATATATTCTCGCACAAAAACAAGCTTACTCTCGTCAATAAAGATAGCCCCTAAAACGGATTGCTCAGCTAAGATATCTTGAGGTTGTACTCGTAACTCTTCTACTTCTGCCATCAGACTTCCCTTCCTTTTACAATCTTGTCAAGAAAGTGTAAATTTACCCTTCTTTCACACGAAGATTGATTACACTTGTAATATCTTGATAGATTTTCACTGGTACATCAATCAAACCAACAGCTCGAATCGGAGCTTGTACTTGAATATGACGTTTATCAATCTTAATTCCAAATTGCTTTTGCAATTCTTCTGCAATTTTCTTATTGGTAATAGAACCAAAAGTACGGCCATCTGGACCAACTTTTTCAACAAATTCTACAACCGTTTCTTCTGCTTCTAGTTGGGCTTTAATTGCTTTTGCTTCTGCAATCATCTCAGCATGAGCTTTTTCTTCAGATTTTTGTTTACCACGAAGTTCACCTACAGCTTGAGCAGTTGCTTCTTTTGCTAAATTCTTTTTGATAAGAAAGTTTTGTGCATAACCTGTTGGTACTTCCTTAATTTCACCTTTTTTACCTTTTCCTTTAACATCTGCTAAAAAGATTACTTTCATTCTTCTTTCTCCTTTTCCTTTATTTCATTTAATACAATTTCTGTCAGTTTTTTACCTGCTTCTGACAAGGTTGAATCCTTAATTTGAGCTGCTGCCAAATTAAAGTGGCCTCCACCTCCCAGCTCTTCCATGATCCGTTGTACATTCAGCTTACTACGACTGCGAGCTGAGATAGAGATAAACCCTTGTGTATTCTTCGCAAGAACAAAACTCGCTTCAATACCTGACATAGCTAACATGGCATCTGCTGCCTTACTAATAACAACTGTATCATAGCATTTCGAGTCCTTAGCCTCTGCTATCAGTACATCTGAACCTAATTTACGCCCCTGTAAAATCAGTTCATTGACCTCACGATATTCTTCAAAATCCGTCGCAGCCATTTCCTGGATAGCAATACTATCGCTTCCGCGCGTTCTGAGATAGCTAGCAACATCAAATGTCCGACTAGTCACTCGTGAGGTGAAATTTTTAGTATCCAACATCATACCAGCCATTAAAACACTTGCTTGCATACGACTCAAACGATTTTTCTTAGAATTCTGGAACTGAATCAATTCCGTTACCAACTCACTGGCACTACTTGCACCACTTTCGATATAAGTAATAACCGCATTATCTGGAAAATCCTGATCCCGTCTGTGGTGGTCGATGACGATGGTTTGGGTAAATAAATCATAAAAATCTTTTGATAAAGTTAAAGCTGTCTTTGAGTGGTCTACAAGAATCAACAAAGAACGATTGGTCACCATCCCCATTGCGTCCTTAACAGACAACAACTTTGTAACTCCTTCTTTTTCTAAGAATGAAACAGCTCGTTCAATATCCGGCGACATTTGTTCTTCGTCATAAATAGCATAGCTATTTTCTGTTACATTACTAGCAAATAACTGCATACCTACAGCAGAGCCAAGAGCATCCATATCTAGATTTTTGTGACCAACTACAAAAACCTGATCCACACTACGAATCTTATCTGAAATAGCCGTCATCATAGCACGCGTACGGGTCCGTGTACGTTTGATTGAGGCAGCAGATCCACCACCAAAATAAACTGGATTTTTCGTTTCGTCGTTTTCCTTGACAACCACTTGGTCGCCACCACGCACTTCAGCCAAGTTCAAGTTGAGCAATGCAACTTTCCCTATCTCATCATGATTTCCATCACCATAAGAAAATCCCATACTTAAGGTCAAGGGCAACTGTCTCTGTTTCGCCTCTTCTCTGAATGCATCAATAACAGAAAATTTATCATTCATCAAGCCCTCAAGCACCGTGTAGTCCGTAAATAGATAAAAGCGGTCCATACTCACTCGACGAGAGAACATGGCATGCTTCCCAGCAAATTCTGAAACAAAATTGGCTACAAAACTATTGATATGACTGATATCAGACTCCGATGTTTCATCTTCTAAGTCATCATAGTTGTCAACGGAGACAATCCCAATCACAGGTCGACTTGTCACTAACTCAACAGTCGCTTCGTATTCTCCAGACACATCAAAGAAATAAAGAACTCCAGATACCTTGTCCATATGAACCGAATAACGGATTTCACCTAAGGTAGCATAAGAACCTGGATTCCCCACAGAAGCCTTTATAATTGTTTGAATTAATGCAACATCAATCTCGCCCACTTCATTAGTCAAAATCAATTCAGCGTAAGGATTGAACCACTCAACTTCACCTGACGATAAGTCTAGTTTAATAACTCCGACAGGCATCTGTTCTAACAAGGTTGTCAAACTATCTTCAGCTTGGTGGTTTACATACTGGATTTGTTCTACTTCACTCTTTGAGTAGTAGTCTCTCTGATGGATGAATAGTAAAATATATGAACCCAAAATAAGTAGCAAAAGAAATAGCGTTACCAGTGTATTCGTTACAAAAACAAGTTGCACAGATAGCACTCCGAACGCCACTATTCCTAATATTAAGGGGAAAATAGGACTTACATAAAATTTTTTCATTCCAAACCTCTTGGCACCCATTATACCATAATAACCACCAAAAAGCGACTTTTTAAAAGTGTAATCAGTAATTCTATCAATTATAAGAAAAAGGAGGTTTACAATTTAGTAAACCTTCCTTTACACATATTGAAATTAAGATTCTTTAACTTCTAACAAGCCAATCTCGCCATCTTCTCGACGATAAATCACATTGGTTGTCTGATCTTCAACATCCACATAGATAAAGAAATCATGTCCCAACAAATCCATCTGTAGAATAGCTTCTTCCAAATCCATTGGTTTTAAATCAATTTGTTTTGAACGAACAACTCTAGATTGGACAACATTTGTATCTTCCACCAAAGCATCTGTAAATAATTGACTAGTTGCTACCTTGTTTTTATTTTTACGCTCGATTTTTGTTTTATTTTTACGAATCTGACGTTCAATTTTATCGGTTACAAGGTCAATTGAACCATACATATCTTGAGACACATCTTCTGCACGAAGAGTAATTGAACCAAGCGGAATCGTCACCTCCACTTTAGCCGTTTTTTCACGATACACCTTCAAGTTTACTCGAGCATCCAACTCTTGTTCAGCTTGAAAATACTTTTCGATCTTTTCGAGTTTAGAAACTACATAATCACGAATTGCTTCTGTTACTTCTAGGTTTTCACCACGGATACTATATTTAATCATATGAGTACCTTCTTTCTAAACATTTTTGTTTTTCTGATTTCATTATAACGCTTTCATTTTATTTTTGCAAATTTTTTCCTCATCTTACAAGGGAAAATGTTTTTACATCCTCAGCACCAGCTTCTTCCAACAGCTTCTTCACACGATTTATAGTTGTTCCAGTAGTATAAATGTCATCTATAAGTAGGATTTTTTTAGGAATAGTGACTCCCCTTTTAATAAAGAAAGGAAGTTCTGTCCCCAAGCGTTCTGAACGATTTTTGGAAGAACTGGCCCGCTCTTCTCTCTTCTCTAGTAAGTCTTGCAAAGAGAACTCTGCTGCTTCAACTAAACCTTCAACCTGGTTAAATCCCCTCTCGAGCAATCTTTCAGGACTTAGGGGAATTACAACAAATTGATACTCTTTGTACTTTTTTAACTCCTCACTTAAAACTGAAGCAAAAACTTTTCTTAAAAGGAAGTCTCCATCAAACTTATACCGACTGAAAAAATCCTTCATAGCTTGATTGTAAGTAAAAATCGCTCTATGACTGACTTCAACTTCTTCTTTACACCAAAATTGACAATCTTGACACTTTGTTGACAAACCTGTTTTCATACAGTTTGGGCAGTTTTCTTCTCCAATCCTCTCAAAAGTAGAGTCACAGTCTGAACAAAGACAAGAGTCATCATTCTTCAGAAGTAAGAGACTACTAAAAGTTAAAACAGCCTTCATAGTCTGCCCACATAATAAGCACTTCATAGCCCCGCCTCCTTATTCATCTGCTGAATTTCCTTAATTGCCTTTTTGATTGAAGCATTTAACCCGTCATGGAAGAAAAGCAAATCTCCTGTCGGTCTGTCCATACTCCGACCGACACGTCCTCCAATCTGTATTAAACTAGACTTGGTAAACAGACGATGATTGGCCTCTACTACGAAAACGTCAACACAAGGGAAGGTAACTCCACGCTCCAATATCGTCGTACTGATAAGTATTGTCAGTTCTCTATCTCGAAAAGCTTGTACCTGCTCTAATCGATTTTCTGTGATAGAAGATACAAAGCCAATTTTCTCATTTGGAAATTGCTCCTGTATGATTTCTTTTAACTGTTCCCCTTTCTTAATCTCTGAAGCAAAAATGAGTAACGGATAACCTGTCTTTCTCTGCTTCTCAATATAAGACTTTAGCTTTGGTGACAACCGACTTTTCTCTAAACAGTGATTAAAATCGGATAACCAGACAGGTTTAGGAATAATCAAAGGATTTCCATGAAATCGTCTTGGCAAACTCAATCGTTTTAATTCTCCGATGCGAACCTTCCTATCTAACTCATCGGTAGAAGTTGCTGTTAAAAAGATTCTCAAGCCATTCTCCTTTACACTATTCTTGACAGCATGGTAAAGCATAGGATTGTCAACATAAGGAAAGGCATCTACTTCATCCACTATCAGTAAATCAAAAGCTTGATAAAACTTCAATAACTGATGGGTCGTCGCAACAACTAGTGGTGTTCGAAAATACGGCTCTGATTCTCCATGTAGGAGGGCTATCTCACAAGCAAAATCCTTTTGCAGGCGCTTATACAGCTCCAAACAAACGTCTATGCGAGGACTGGCCAAACACACTGCACCACCCGCATTGATCACTTTAGCTACTACTTGATAAATCATTTCTGTCTTTCCAGCTCCTGTTACAGCGTGAACCAAGCTTGGCTCTTGCTTGTCTACCGCTTGAAGCAGTCCCTGTGATACCTTATCTTGAAAAGGGGTTAATTGACCACGCCATTTAAGAACATCTTGCTTCGGAAAATCCTCCTGTGGGAAATAGTATAAAGATTGATCACTCCTGACTCGCTTCATCAGTAAACACTCCCTACAATAGTAAGTACCGATGGGCAAATACCATTCTTCTAGAATAGTACTATTACAACGTTGACAGAAAAGTTTCCCTTTCTCCTTTCTCATTGCTGGAAGTTTCTCCGCCAACTGACGTTCCTCTTCTGTTAATTCATTCTCAGTAAACAAGCGACCGAGATAATTTGGATTTACTTTCATACTTCTTTATTCGTAAAAACCTAGCGCTTTAAATGATTTTTTAGTACAATTAAATCATGGAATTTAGAACAATTAAAGAGGACGGACAAGTCCAAGAAGAAATCAAAAAATCCCGCTTTATCTGTCATGCCAAGCGTGTTTATAGCGAAGAAGAGGCTCGTGACTTCATTACTGCCATCAAGAAAGAGCACTACAAAGCTACTCATAACTGCTCTGCCTTCATTATTGGGGAACGTAGTGGAATCAAACGGACAAGTGATGATGGTGAGCCCAGTGGGACTGCTGGCGTTCCCATGCTTGGGGTACTAGAAAATCACAATCTTACTAATGTCTGTGTGGTAGTGACACGCTACTTTGGTGGCATTAAACTAGGCGCTGGAGGATTGATTCGTGCTTACGCTGGCAGTGTTGCCTTAGCTGTCAAAGAAATTGGCATCATTGAAATAAAGGAACAGGCTGGCATTGCTATTCAAATGTCTTACGCTCAGTACCAAGAGTACAGTAACTTCCTTAAGGAATATAATCTCATGGAACTGGATACAAACTTTACAGATCAAGTCGATACGATGATTTATGTTGATAAAGAAGAAAAAGAAACTATTAAAGCTGCACTTGTAGAGTTTTTTAATGGAAAAGTCACTTTAACTGATCAAGGTTTACGAGAAGTTGAAGTTCCTGTAAACTTAGTGTAAACAAAGGAGAAAAATATGGCATTTGGTAAATTCATTCAAGGACTCGCTGGTAACTTTAGCGAGCAAAACAAAGAAACTCTTATCAAAGAATATGGACAATATCTACTAGAAAATGAAGAAATTCAAAGTGGATATAAACTGATTCGTGATTCAATTATATTTACAAATATCCGTATTATCTTTACAGATAAACAAGGCGCTACTGGTCGTAAGATGTCTATTAAATCAATCTTTTTGATGAACATTGTTAACGTTGAAATGGAAACTGCAGGAGCAGGTATAGATGATAGTGAAATTACTATTACTTATTTAGAAAATGTCTTTCTAAAAGCACACAATGAGCATTTTAATGCTCATAAATTTGAATTCCCTAAGAAAACGGATATCGTTCCACTTTACACCTATTTATTAGAATTAGCTTATCACAATCGCTTGAAAATTAATGGCTTAGACCTGTGATATAAAAAAATCCTATCACTTCGATAGGATTTCTATATTTTACAAATGGTATAGATAGCGTTATACTAGAAATATCTTATACAAAGAGGTATTCATATGTCTATTTATAACAACATTACTGAATTAATCGGTCAAACTCCGATTGTTAGACTCAACAACATTGTGCCAGAAGGTGCTGCGGACGTCTATGTAAAGCTTGAAGCATTCAACCCTGGCTCTTCTGTAAAAGATCGTATTGCTCTTAGCATGATTGAAAAAGCTGAACAAGACGGTATTCTGAAACCAGGTTCTACTATTGTTGAAGCAACAAGTGGAAATACTGGTATTGGACTTTCATGGGTAGGTGCTGCTAAAGGATATAAGGTTGTCATCGTTATGCCTGAAACTATGAGTGTAGAACGACGTAAGATTATCCAAGCTTATGGTGCTGAACTCGTCCTAACTCCTGGTAGTGAGGGAATGAAAGGCGCTATTGCTAAAGCTCAAGAAATCGCTGCTGAACGTGATGGTTTCCTTCCTCTTCAATTTGACAATCCAGCTAATCCAGAAGTACACGAAAGAACAACAGGAGCTGAAATACTAGCTGCTTTCGGTAAAGATGGACTAGATGCCTTTGTTGCTGGAGTGGGTACCGGTGGAACGATTTCTGGTGTTTCTCATGCACTCAAATCAGCAAATTCTAACATTCAAGTTTTTGCAGTAGAGGCAGACGAATCTGCTATTCTATCTGGTGAAAAACCTGGACCACACAAAATTCAAGGTATCTCAGCTGGATTTATTCCTGATACACTTGATACAAAGGCTTATGATGGTATCGTTCGTGTAACATCAGACGATGCTCTAGCACTCGGCCGTGAGATTGGTGGAAAAGAAGGATTCCTTGTAGGGATTTCTTCAGCTGCAGCTATCTACGGAGCCATCGAGGTTGCCAAGAAATTAGGTACAGGTAAAAAAGTTCTTGCTCTAGCACCAGATAACGGTGAACGTTATTTGTCTACAGCACTCTATGAATTTGAAGTGTAGTCTCCTAAATGCACTTAGCCCTTATTATAGGGCTTTTTATTTATACCTTGAAAATAGGAAAATCTCCCTATACGGATCTACTGTATAGAAAAAAGGAAGCAATTTGGCTTCCTTTTTATTATTAGTTATTCAAGGCTGCTGCCATTGTAGCTGCAACTTCAGCTTCGAAGTCGTTTGCAGCTTTTTCGATACCTTCACCAACTTCAAAGCGAGCGAACTCAACTACTGAAGCGTTAACTGATTCAAGGTATGCTTCAACTGTCTTGCTGTCATCCATGATGTATACTTGTGCAAGAAGTGTGTAAGCTTGGTCAACTTTAGTGTTGTCAAGCATGAAGCGATCCATTTTACCTGGGATGATTTTGTCCCAGATTTTTTCTGGTTTGCCTTCTGCAGCCAATTCAGCTTTGATGTCAGCTTCAGCTTGGGCAATAACATCATCAGTCAATTGAGCTTTTGATCCATACTTCAAGTGTGGAAGAGCTGGTTTGTTAACCATTGCACGACTTTCGTTATCTTGGTCGATAACGTGGTTCAATTGTGCCAACTCATCTTTAACGAATTGCTCATCCAATTCTTTATAAGAAAGAACTGTTGGTTTCATCGCTGCGATGTGCATTGACAATTGTTTAGCAAGTGCTTCGTCTCCACCTTCAACAACTGAAATAACACCGATACGTCCACCGTTATGTTGGTATGCTCCAAAGTGTTGTGCATCTGTTTTTTCAATCAATGCAAAGCGACGGAATGAGATTTTTTCTCCGATAGTTGCTGTTGCAGATACGTATGCAGCTTCAAGAGTTTCACCTGAAGGCATTGTCAAAGCAAGTGCTTCTTCATTATTAGCAGGTTTTCCTTCAGCAATAACTTTAGCTGTAGTATTTACCAATTCAACAAATTGAGCATTTTTCGCAACGAAGTCAGTTTCAGCGTTTACTTCAATAACTGCTGCAACATTACCGTTAACGTAAACACCAGTCAAACCTTCTGCAGCAACACGGTCAGCTTTCTTAGCTGCCTTAGCCATACCTTTTTCACGAAGCAATTCAATCGCTTTTTCGATGTCACCGTCTGTTTCTACAAGCGCTTTTTTAGCGTCCATAACACCGGCACCAGATTTTTCACGCAACTCTTTTACAAGTTTAGCTGTAATTTCTGCCATTTTGATTCTCCTATATTTTTTAAAAATAGGAGAGCCGGGCTAAGCCCCGCCCTCCTAGGTAATTACTAATTATATGAATTAAGCGTTGTCGCCTTCTACAACTTCAACGATTTCTTCGATTGAGTCTGCTTGAGTTTCTGAAGCTGCAAATTCTGCTTCAACCGCTACTGCATCTTCACCTTGACGTCCTTCGATGATAGCGTCAGCCAATTTAGCTGTGATCAATTTAACAGCGCGGATAGCATCATCGTTAGCTGGGATGATTACATCAATATCATCTGGATCAGTGTTTGTGTCAACCATCGCTACAACTGGGATTCCCAATTTCTTAGCTTCTTTAACAGCGATTTGCTCTTTATGTGGATCAACTACGTACATAACATCTGGGATACGAGGCATATCTTCGATACCACCCAAGAATTTTTCAAGACGTGCACGTTGTTTGTTAAGAAGTGCAACTTCTTTCTTAGGAAGAACTTCGAAAGTTCCATCTTCTTCCATACGTTTGATTTCTTTCAAACGAGCGATACGTTTTTGGATTGTTCCCCAGTTTGTAAGAGTTCCCCCCAACCAACGGTGGTTGATGAAGTATTGACCTGAACGTACTGCTTCTTCAGCAACTGCATCAGCTGCTTGTTTCTTAGTACCAACAAACAATACAACTGCATCGTTAGCTGCTGCATCACGCATGAAATCGTAAGCTTGGTCAGCGTATTTTACAGTTTGTTGCAAGTCGATAACGTGGATTCCGTTACGCTCAGTGAAGATGTACTTAGCCATCTTAGGGTTCCAGCGACGAGTTTGGTGGCCAAAGTGTACACCAGCCTCAAGAAGTTGTTTCATTGAAATTACTGCCATGAGTATTTCTCCTTTTTGTTTTTTTCCTCTTCTTGACTTCAACTCGCAAAACGACCCAAAGGCAACTGTTTCACAATTCATCAAGAATGAGTATTATCGTTCACACGACAAGTTTCATTTTACCATACTTTTTCAATATTTTCAAGCGATTTTAGTAGATTTTTAAAGCAAGTTAACTATATAAATCATAAAAGAGACTCAAATCGAGCCTCTTCGTTTTATTCATTAGTTTGGATAGATGTATGTTACAAAACCTTCTGAAGTTGTAGTAGGATTGAACCAACCACGTTTATTTCCGATTGTACGGTTTCCACCATAGTTTGATTCAGATACTTGGATACTTGTTGATGATGAAACAGCTGTAACCACGGCTACGTGTCCATATCCACCATCATTCCAACATGCAATGGCACCAACTTGAGGTGTAGATCCTGTACGGAATCCTGCTGCAGCTGCACTTGTAGCCCACTGTGCTCCATTACCCCAGTAATCTCCAGCCCAAGGCGCCAATGTTTTAGCTCCCCATGTACACTCACCAGTTGGATAACTTGAAGCATTTGTACTATATGTTGGACGATGTGTCACTGGAGCAGGAGTGTAGCTTGTTGATTCTGTTGAAGCACTGCTTGAAGATGATTCAGACGAACTTGACTCAGATGAACTTGATGAAGAAATAGTAGATAGTGCTTGAACCTGTGCTGTAAAAGTTGTATTTCCAGAAGCAACTACTGTTTGTTGTTGACTTGCTTGTTTAGCTTTATAAGCTGCTTCTGCTTCTGCAGCCGCTTTAGCTTCTGCTTCTGCTGCAGCTTTTTTCTCAAGTAAACTTGCTTTTTCATCCTCTGCAGTAGCCTTTTCAGCAGCAAGATTCAATTCTGCAGCTTTCAACTCAGCTTGTTTTGTAGTTAATGATTGAGCATCATCAGCTAGTTTTTGCTGATTTGCAATAACTGTATTAATCGCATCATTGTTTGCTACTTGTTTTTCAGAAATAGCTTTTTTATCTGCCTTTTGTTGTTCCAACATTTTGTTGTTTGCAGATACGATTTCACTCATTGCAGCAACACGTGAAATAGCTTCTGTAATTGATTTTGAGTTTACAATTGTATTAATGTAATTTGTTGCAGCTCCATTTGTTTGAGCACTACGAGCTTGTTTTTGTAATGAATCATTGCGAGATACAATATTCTTAGAAAGTTCTGTAATTTCACCCTCAAGCTTTTTAGATTCTGCTTGTAGTCTATCATTTTCAGATTGCAAGTTTGATTGCTCTGTTTGAATAGCAGATACTTGCTCCTGAACTTGATCAACTTGTTTTTGAGCTTCTTGTTGTTGTGCTGTTAAGTTACTAATTTTATTATCTTGAGCAGCAATTTTGTCATCAGTAGTTTCTGCATGCGCAGTTGTTAAAACAGCTGCTTGAGAAACCATTACTGTACTTAGTAAAAGTGACGCTAAGATTTTTTTCTTCATATTTCGTAGATACTCCTTCTTTTAAAGACATTACTAGTATACCAAAAAAAGGCCTAATGAATATTACGCCTTTGTTACATTTTTATTTCTTTCTTATAGGTAAAATTTTTCAAAAATAAACTGAAAGATAATCATCCATATAAGATTCAAAATCATTGATGGTACTAAACTATAGACTATAAATAAAGACATACTATCCACAGTTAAACCTACCATTATTGCAAGTATATAAGCTCCCATCTCAAATAGAAAAGTCATGACAATAATTGCCAACATTCTCGTCCAACGATTCAATAAAATAACACTATTAAATTTATGGAGAAATACTCCCAACAAGACGAATAGCAGAGTTGCAATCCCTATCAAGTGGAAAAAGTAAATGTCATAAACCAAACCCACTACAAAACAATAGGCTAAATAGAGATACTCTGATACTTCAATCGTCTCAAATAAGAGAAACAAAAATAGAAAATGACTAGCCAACTGCACGTGGGGAAAAAATGAGCCCAGAAGCTGACTAATATGGGCATCAATTAGAACAAAGAAAGGAAGCAATAAAAATACTCCAACCCGCTTCAACTGTCTCATTATGAATTCCCCACTAATTCTATCACACTCACATTATGAGTATCTGCACTTAATTTAACCGTTACTTCTCGTGTCAAGTAGTCCGTACTATGCGTTGTGGCAACCACTTCACCAACAGGAATATCCGCAACGTTAAAGTTTCCTAATCCACCAGTGGTCACCTTATCTCCTGCACTAATATCGCTACTACTATTTAATTGACTAATTTTGAGAACTTCATTTTCCTTGTCATAGCCAACAATAATCCCATAAATTGTAGTAGAACCATGCTGAATTTTAACAGAAATCTTATCAGCATTTTCCGTATTTGTCAGAAGGTTGACCATGGTAGAGTTGTCCTCTACTTTTGAGACACTCCCAATCAAGCCACCATTTGCAATTGCTAACATATTCTCAGAAGCCCCTTTTGATTTGCCTGCATCTAAGGTCAACTCCTGCTTCCAAGATACCGGAGAACGCATAATAACATCTGCTGCCAAAGTCTTTGTAGCTTGCAATTTGGACTTCATATCAAGCAATTGGCGCAGTTGTTCATTCTCCGTCTTTAAACTTTCCGCCTCATTTGATTTAACTTCTAATTGGTAAATCTGTTTCTTCAAACTTTCATTTTCATTATATGTTCGTGTCAAATGTGCCAAATCTGATTTAACAGAATCAAACCACTGAAAAGGTTTTTGCACAACCCTATCAACCACTGAGATTCCATCTCCTAATTTTGTCACAACTGTACTTGAATAAGTCGTCGCTAAGAGAGCTGACACAAGCAGAACAGTGACAAAAACAATAATGACATATTTTGATTTTTTAAAACGGTTCATATCCCTACCTTTATATCAAAAACTGTTACAGTAACTTTTTATCAATTCCTGAAAGCTACTAAGATTTTAAGAAAAATAAGCAACAACCAAGTATGATAATAACAAGAATGGTCAGCGTATCCTTTCGAGTCCATTTCAATTGTCGGTATTGACTTCTACCTTTTCCACCCTGATAACCACGCGCTTCCATGGCAATAGCCAAGGAATCTGCACGTTTTAAACTTGTCGCAAAAAGAGGAATCAAAATAGGAATCATCGCCTTTACTTTTTGAACAATGCTTCCTTCTCCAAAATCCACTCCACGCGCTTTCTGTGCATTCATAATCCGCGTCGTATCATCCATTAAGGTCGGAACAAAACGCAAACTCATAGACAGCATCAAACCAATTTCATGAACTGGAACTTTCACACGCTTTAAAGGCGCTAATAAAGCTTCGACAGCTGATGCCAAACTTAAGGGCATGGTCGTTAAGGTTAACAAAGTAGAAAAGAAAATAATCAATACAAAGCGACAAAAGATAATTCCAGCTTGTTGCAAAGCATAATCTGTTATTCTCACAAACGAAAACTCAAATAAAACATTCCCATTAGAAATGAAAAACAGTTGGAAAATAGTTGTGAAGGCAATCAAGAAAAACATAGACTTCAAGCCCTGAATAAAAAATGAAAGAGATACTCCTGACAAGGCAATAAATATCCCTGTCGCTATAAAAAGAATTAGATTCGTCAAGGGATTATTAGCCCAAAAAACAATTAAAATCAGTAGCATCATAGCCAGTAATTTACTACGCGGATCCAATCGGTGAACAATCGAATCCCCTGGGATATAACGCCCCAAAATCATACTATCCATTTAGCGACTCCTTGAACTCCTCTATCTTAATCGGTAATCGTTTAAATGACACGCCTCTATCAGCCAATCGTTTACAAAAGGCCGTAATTTTAGGTACTCCCAACTGCACTTCTTCCATAAAGACAACATCTTGAAAGACATCACTTGGTTTACCACCCTTAACTAAATGTCCCTTTTCCATCACATAGACTTGATTTGCATATTCAGCAACATCATCCATCAAATGCGTTACCAAGACAATGGTCATCCCTGACTGGTGGAGTTTTTTGAACAAATTCATCAGCTCTTTTCTTCCCAGGGGATCTAGGCCTGCTGTGGGCTCATCTAAGACTAATATGGCTGGTTCCATGGCAAGTATGCCTGCAATGGCGACACGTCTCATTTGTCCACCTGACAGCTCAAACGGACTGCGATCAAAAAGTGATTCATCAATTCCAACCAGATCCAGTTTCTCACGAGCAATCTGCTCCGCATCTTCTTCAGAAACTCCAAAATTTTGCGGTCCAAAAGCAACGTCTTTCAAAACCGTTTCTTCAAAAATCTGATTTTCAGCAAACTGAAATACCAAGCCAACCTGTTTTCTAATTTGACGAATATCTTTATTTTTAGAAGTCGAAGTGATTAAGGTATCAAAAACTCGCACACTCCCTTGGCTTGGCACCAATAAACCATTTAAGAGTTGTAAAATAGTTGATTTACCACTACCTGTGTGGCCAATTAAAGCCGTATAAGAACCATCTTCAATCGTCAAAGAAACATCCGACAAAGCTGTTGAAGCTAAGGGAGTCCCTTCTTGATATGTAAAACTCACATTTTCTAGAGCAATGCCCATAGTTTATCCTCTAGCTCACTTTCTGTCAAATAATTTTCAGGCAAATCATAGCCATTCTGGCTCAAAGAATGTTTTAATTGATTGGCAAAAGGATCGTCTAATCCAATTTGATCTAAATCATTTCGAGAGAAAAGTTCTCTTGGACTGCTAGTTGATTCAATTTCCCCTTTTTTCATGACCAATACAAGATCACTCATGGCAACTTCTTCCAAATCATGGGTAATGGAAATGACCGTCATATCATAGTCTTTTCGAATTCCTTTTACTGTCTCAATCAGTTCTCTACGTCCCTCAGGATCCAACATACTCGTTGCTTCATCTAGGATTAAAATAGCTGGTCTTAGGGCTACAACACCTGCAATAGCCACACGTTGCTTTTGGCCACCTGATAGACGTGCTGGCTCTCTCTTTTTAAAGTCCAACATGCCAACCAAATCCAGAGCTTCTTCCACTCTCTTTTTCATTTCTTGACGAGAAAGTCCCTGATTTTCCAAACCAAAGGCAACATCATCTTCAACAGTCGCTCCAACAAATTGATTGTCTGGATTTTGAAAAACCATACCGATTTGACGACGTATATTCCAAACATTTTCCTCAGTCAGCCGTTGGCCATCAATTACAATCTCTCCGGATTCTGCTTCCAGTAAGCCATCAATTAAGCGAACCGTCGTTGATTTACCACTACCATTATGCCCTACAATCGAAAGCCATTCTCCACGTTTCACGTGAAACGTAATATCCTTCACATCATGGTACTCCTGACTTTCCTTATAGCGAAAAGAAAGATTTTTTACATCAATTATTGATTTCATTTCGAACCAAATGTCCCTTTAAATACATAGGCACTACCCTTGAAATAATCATAGCCAGAGTAGATAGTGAAAAACAAAGCTACGTAAAGTAGAATTTGCCCAAGCAAAGTCCAATGTAATAGTAAGAAAATAATCGCAAACATCTGACTGAAAGTTTTAATTTTTCCAGGCATTGCTGCTGCTAAAACTGTTCCACCAGTTTCAACCAGTAAAAGCCTCAAACCTGTCACAGCCAACTCACGACAAATAATCATTGTAACAATCCAAGCCGGAGCCATACCTAACTCAATCAGCATAATAAAAGCCGACATAACTAGTAGCTTATCCGCCATAGGATCTGCAAATTTACCAAAATTACTGACCACATTCCATTTACGAGCTAAATATCCATCTAAGTAGTCTGTGATACTGGCAATCGCAAAGATAATAGCTGCTACTATATGACTCTCTATCGAATTTCCTACTGTTAAAATAAAGATAAAAATAGGTATAAAAAGAATTCGACCTATTGTTAAGATATTTGGAATTTGTTCTTTTTTCATTCGTTTTTCCTTAATTTTTAGTAAAGGTTACATTGATTTGTCCAGTCTGAGCTGTTAATTTCGATAAATCAACAGTCTGATTATCTACTGTCAAAGCAACACCTTTTACAACACCTAACGTAATTATTACAGGATTTTTAGTTGAAACGCTTGTTTCCGCACTTTTATTATCCGGTGATAAAGTCACACCCCCCTCAAGATCACTTTCTGAAACACTAACCCAACTTCTAGCATCTGACACTGATAATTGCAATTTTGCAGTGTCTTTACTCGTTTTATAAGCAACTTCTACTCGATTTCCTTCACCCGATACCGTTATAGCTGGTTCAGTATTCGAAGAATTACTTGATGAACTACTACTAGTTGAAGATGGAGTTGCAGAACTAGTCGAGCTTGTTGCTTGGACTACACTATAACTAGACGCAGATGAACGCTCCGGTTGAGTCTGGATATAATTCCAAACATAATAAGTCACAAAAATTACAATCGATAGTGCAAAGAGTATAAAATAAAATAAAGGTAAAAATGATGTCTTATTTTTCTTACTTGAACGTCTCCTGCCTGTCAACTCGTCTTCATCAACATCTACTTCCTCATAAGTAATCATGCTCCCAGAATCATAAGCATCCAAGACAATTCGCTCATCTAGCTCAACTGCCCATGCATACTTACGCAAAAAAGAACGAGTATAAAATGGACTAGGAAGTTGATCAAAATCATCATCTTCCATTGCTTCCAACATATCTAACTGAATTTCTGTTTTTTTATGTAATTCTTCTAAAGTCAACCCTTGGTTAGTTCTAGCTAAACGTAAAACCTCACCAATTGTTTTTTTCCTCATACTTGTCATTCCTTCTTTCTAGTTTCTATTATGTTTCTAGTGTCTATTATGATTAGTTACTACGATGGGAATATTGTAAAATCAACTATATCACCATCATCTATTAAATGATATCCAGCATCAAGGACATCCTCTAAAGTAATTTCCTGTAAAATTTTCGGAAAATCAAAGATTGTCTCACCCTGTCCAAAAGCATCATATTGCGTTGCAATAAATTCAAGAGAGTTCATGCTACTGAAAAATTCTCCAAACATCTCTCTTTTTATAATATCTAAATGATCCTCTGTAATATCTAAATCCTTTGTGAAATTACGAATAGCCTTTTTAAACTGATGAGATAAAGCAACCGGCTCTTTTGTATCCATTGTCAACATAACAAAATGAAAGCGACTTGTTACTTCAACTTCAAGAGATAAGGACGCATCAATTTTACCTGATTCATATAATTTCTGAAAACGATCCGAAGTCCAACCAAACATCATTGCAAATAATAATTTTAATAAAATATGATGTCGATAGCAATCCACTGCAGCAACTTCTCGATTACCTCTAATCCCAATCGCTAGTTTGGGAGAAGACACTTCCATTCTCATACTGTCTGTGTGCTTTACAGCTTGTAAAACAAACTTTTCTCTTGCTACTTCCTGAACATCTAAATCTTCCAGTTCTTTTCTTTCAAAATAGTCCTGTACTTGATCCACATCAAAATTACCAACTAAAAACAGAGACATGTTTACAGGTTTGTAAAATCTTGTAAAATTTTCTTGCAAATTAATTAGATTGATTTGGGAAATGGACTCCTCACTTCCAACTATATCAGTTGCTAAAGGTGTGCCAGGATACAAATTCGCTAGAGTTAAAAAGAATAAACACGAATCTGGATCATCTTGATACATTTCTCGTTCTTGCTGGATAATATCCTGCTCTCTTAAAATGGAATCTTCAGTAAAATGTGCTGATGTCACCAATTCATCAAGTAAATTTACATTCTCTAAGAGATGATCCGTTGCTGAAAAAAGATAGTTTGTTTTTGTAAAGCTTGTAAAGGCATTACTATCTGCACCTAGACTCGTAAAAGCTGACATCAAATCGCTAGCATCTTCTCTCTCAAATAATTTATGTTCAAGAAAATGAGCAATTCCTCCAGGATATTCTTTTACATCTCCGTCAACTTCTGTGACAAGCGTATCTACCGAACCAAACTGTACAGTTACACTCCCGTAAACCTCTTTAAATTCCTTTTTAGGCAAAAGAGCAACTGTCAATCCATTTGACAAACGAGTTTGATAAACCATTTCTTTTACAGCTGGATAGTATTTTTCTTCAAAAACAACCTTTGTCATTCTATTCCTTCCATAAAGTAAATCGCCTGTAGTTTCACATTATTAGCTGCTCTACAAATAGCCTCTTTGTCAACTTGCTCGAGTTTTGCAATCCAACTTTTAAAGTCTGCTGAAGATTTTCCAAGTAAGGCATTTTGATAAGCACGTTCAATCAATGAACCTTGATTATCTTGAGAAAGCAACAAAGACCGACGAATCATTTCCTTTGTCTGCTCTAGCTCAAGCTCTGTAAAATAACCTTTTTTTAAATCAAGTAATTGATTATTCATCATTTTTCTAGCCTGATTCCTATTTTCTCGATCAATGCCAGCATACATCCTCAAGAATCCACTAAACAAATCAAGCTGACTTGAAATAGTATAAGCCAATCCAGCATTTTCACGGACATTTGTAAATAGTTTAGAGTGAGCAAATCCACCAAGTAAACCATTCATTACAATCATGGGTAAATGTTGCTCATCACCATATTCAGAAGGACAATGATAGCCCAACTCTAAAATGGACTGTCCCACATTTTTCCGAATCATACCCTCTTGCAGAATATTGGAATAAGGTTGACAATACTGAACCTTCACAGTTCCTTCTCGACCTTTAAAACCAAATGATTCTAATACATTTTGAATTTCAATCTCATTAAAATCACCTAAGAAAAAGAAATCTATTCGATCATTGGCCAAAAATTCTTGGAAACAAGAAGAAGAACTTTGTGGAGTTTCAGTTAAAATACGATTTCGTAAATCACTGTATTCCAATTGGAGACGTTCATCATAAAAAAATAATTTATCTAATTCTTTATGTGCAAAATAAAAAGAATCATTCATATCAGCTGCTAAACTTGCTAGCAATTGCTTTTTCTCAATTTCAAATAAGGCTGGATCAAATCCATTATCAACTACCACGGGTGAGAAAAGAGTCTCTTTTACTAGTTCCAAAACCTGAGAAGTTAGCACATTTTTCTTACTTAAAAACTCATCACGAACATAGTTAAATGTCAAGTCTACAATATGACTTTGCCCTCTTCTAAAACAATTGGTTGACATATCTGTACCATATAGACTGGCCAAGTGTCTTCTCAAAGCTTGAGAAGTGGGGTACATCTGGTTGGACGTTTCTAGCATACTCGCACTCAACATGCGACCTGCAATCGTATCGAGGGATAATGGAGCGGTAAAACGCACGGTAATTTTGTTCGTTTTAAACTTTTTTGATTGGATAAAATGTGTTGAAATTCCATGCACTAACTCCATGACTTACCTCCTTATATACAGACTTCTATTATATCACGAAAACCTGAAATTTTCTTGTTCTCTGTAACACTTTTGAAATAAAAATCGCTTACATTACTCCTTGTTTCTCTCACTATTTTTAGGAAAATATGGTATAATACCAAAGATTGAGGTGAATTATGGAATACAAATTATTTGAAGAATTTATTACCCTCCAAGCACTACTCAAAGAACTTGGAATTACACATAGCGGAGGAGCTATCAAATCATTTCTCTCTGAACATTCTGTTTACTTTAATGGGGAATTAGAAAATCGTCGTGGTAAAAAACTTCGTATTGGTGATAAAGTTGACATCCCTGACATGAATATTGACATCTTGTTGACACAACCTACTTCTGAGGAGCAAGAGGAATATCAAGCTGATAAAGTTGAAAAAGAACGAATCGCTAAACTTGTCAAGGAGATGAATAAAGGAGTAAAAAAAGACAACTCTAAACCTACTTCATCGACCAAAAGCAAACAAGCTCCACGATTCCCTGGTAGATAATCATGTGGCTACAACACCTATCTCTCAAATCTTTTCGTAACTACAAAGAGACGAAAATAGACTTTAATCCTAAATTAAATGTCTTTTTAGGAAGCAACGCACAAGGAAAAACAAATATGTTAGAGGCTATCTATTTTTTAGCCTTAACACGTAGTCATCGAACTCGAACAGATAAAAATCTCATTCATTTTGATAAGGAACAACTTCATCTTTCAGGTCTCGTTCAGAAAAATACTGGATCCATTCCTCTCGAAATCGAACTAACACAAAAAGGCCGTGTGACAAAAGTTAATCACTTAAAACAGGCACGCCTGTCAGATTATGTCGGACACATGAATGTTGTCCTATTTGCTCCTGAAGATCTACAACTAATTAAAGGAGCACCTTCAGTTCGACGAAAATTCATTGATATGGAGCTTGGGCAAATTAAGCCAATCTATTTATCAGATTTAACCAATTATAACCATATTCTTAAGCAAAGAAATACCTATCTAAAATCAGCTCAAAAAATAGATGAAACCTTCCTTTCAGTACTAGATGATCAGCTAGTCGATTATGGATGTCGTGTAATGAATCACCGCTTAGATTTTATAAAAAAACTAGAGCATTTTGGCCGTAAGAAACATTTTGAACTCTCTAATCAGATTGAAGAGTTGTCAATAGCCTATCAATCTTCTGTAAAGCCAACTGACAAAGAAGACTTATCAAAATCTTTCAAAATTGCTTTAGAAAAAAGTAGGTCCAGAGATTTATTTAAAAAGAACACCGGTGTTGGTCCTCATCGAGATGACATTTCTTTTTATATAAATGGGATGGATGCTAGTTTCGGAAGTCAAGGCCAACATCGTAGTCTCGTCCTTTCTATAAAATTAGCAGAAATCGAATTAATGGAAAGTATTACTACAGAATCTCCGATATTATTACTTGACGATGTTATGAGCGAACTTGACAACACTAGACAGTTAAAATTATTAGAAACGATTTCTCATTCAATCCAAACCTTTATTACAACAACAAGCTTAGATCATCTTCAAAATCTACCAGAAAATCTAAGTATTTTCACTATTCAGGATGGTAAAGTTGCTGTAAATAGAAATTGACAACATTGTAAAAGAACTCCTTTTTTCGCAGGAGTTCTTTTCATTTCTTTTACATAGAATAATTTGGTGCCTCATTCGTAATTTGTACATCGTGAGGGTGGCTTTCTTTCAAACCAGCACCAGACATTTCAATAAATTGAGCATTATCGTGTAGTTCTTTAAGGTTAGCTGCACCACAGTAACCCATACCAGAGCGAATACCTCCAATCATTTGGAAGACAATATCAGCTGCAGCACCTTTATAAGCAACACGACCCTCAATTCCTTCTGGAACAAGTTTGTTTGCTTCATTGACAGAACCTTGGAAGTAACGATCACTTGAACCTTTCTTCATAGCAGCAATTGATCCCATACCACGGTATGTCTTAAACTTACGTCCTTGGAAGATTTCAGTTTCGCCTGGAGCCTCATCAGTTCCAGCAAACATTGATCCAAGCATAACTGCATTTCCACCTGCAGCAAGGGCTTTTACAATATCTCCAGAATACTTGATTCCACCGTCAGCAATGATCGTTTTACCATATTCACGCGCAACAGCTGCAGCATCGTAGATAGCTGTTACTTGTGGAACACCAACACCAGCAATCACACGAGTAGTACAGATAGAACCTGGGCCAATCCCAACCTTGACAACATCTACACCTGCTTCGTAAAGTGCGCGCGCTCCCTCAGCAGTTGCAATATTTCCAGCAATCAAAGTACGATCTGGGAAGTGAGCACGAATCTCAGCAATTTTACGCAAGACACCTGCAGAATGACCATGTGCAGTATCAATAACAATCGCATCCGCTCCTGCCTCAAAAAGAGCCTCTGCACGTTCAAATGTATCTGAAGTAACACCTACTGCACCTGCAACTAGAAGACGACCAAACTCATCTTTAGCAGCATTTGGAAACTCAATAACTTTTTCAATATCTTTGATAGTAATCAAACCAGAAAGACGACCTTCTTCATCTACTAAAGGAAGCTTTTCAATACGGTGTTCTTGAAGAATGCTCTCAGCTGTTGCAAGATCTGTACCCACAGGAGCAGTAACAAGATTTTCACTAGTCATATGGTTTGAGATTGGTTGGTTATAATCTGAAATAAAACGAAGATCTCTGTTTGTCAAAATACCAACCAATTTACGATTTTCAAGTGTTTCAACAACTGGAACACCACTGATGCGGTAACGACCCATAAGCTCATCTGCTTCAGCAATTGTATGTTCAGGCGTCAAAAAGAACGGATCAATAATAACACCATTTTCAGAACGTTTTACCTTACGAACCTCGTCTGCTTGTTGAGCAATTGACATGTTTTTATGGATAACTCCGAGACCGCCTGCACGAGCAATAGCAATGGCCATTTGACTCTCTGTAACTGTGTCCATGGCAGCGGTAATAATTGGGATATTTAAAGTCAAATTATCTGCCAATTTAGTTGTTAAATCTGCATCGTTAGGCAACACATGACTTTCAGCTGGAATAAGCAATACATCATCAAAGGTAAAACCTTTTTTCAAAAATTTAGTGTCCCAATTAGACATTCGAAGTTTCCTCTTTTCTTTCTTTTTGAGCTTGACTCTTTTTATATTGTATCTATCATACCATTCTATAAAAATTTGTCAAATGTTACAGGGGTAAATAAAAAACTATCTTTTCTTTGAGATAGAAATGATAGTTTCTTGTGAAATAAACCTAGTTAAAGTAATGAAGTCCCATTGCTCCTTTAACCTCAGATAGGGTCTGACCTGCAACTTCACGTGCTCTTTCACTACCTTTTTGAAGCATATTATAAACTTCTCCCATATCCTTAGCAAATTCGATACGGCGCTCACGAATAGGACCAAGTTCACGTTCTAATATTTCAAGTAGATAACGCTTGGTCTTCACATCACCAAGACCACCTCGTTGATAATGTTCTTTCATTTCAGCAATTTCTTGAGCATCTTCTGGACGACCAAAAACATCTAGATAATGGAAAACCATATTTCCCTCAATATTACCTGGATCTTCCACTCGAATATGATCTGGATCTGTATACATACTCATCACTTTTTTACGCAAAGTATCCGCATCATCAGCTAAATAAATACCATTATTGAGTGATTTAGACATTTTAGCATTTCCATCTAAACCAGGCAAACGCCCTGCTCTCTCATTTTCTGGATAAATACCTTCCGGCTCTACCAAGACATCACAGTTATATGCATTGTTAAAAGAACGAACAATCTCGCGAGTTTGCTCAATCATTGGTTTCTGATCTGTCCCAACAGGAACATAATTAGCCTTAAAAGCAGTGATGTCAGCTGCTTGAGCTATTGGATAGACCAAGAATCCTGTCGGAATGCTTTCTCCAAATCCTTTCTGAGCAATTTCTGTCTTGACAGTTGGATTGCGCTCCAAACGTGCTAATGACACTAAATTCATATAATACATAGACAACTCAGCTAATTCTGGAATTTGGCTTTGAATAAAGATAGTTGATTTACTTGGATCCAATCCAACTGCAAGGTAATCCAAAGCTACATTTCCGATAGACTCTACAATGGTTTGAGGGTCTTTAGCATGATCTGTCAAAGCTTGTTGGTCAGCCAAGAACACAAACATATCATACTTATCCTCTTCCTGTAATAATACTCGATTTTTGAGACTTCCAACATAATGTCCAATATGCAATTTTCCTGTTGGACGGTCTCCTGTTAAAATAATGGGTTTAGTCATTTTGTTCTCCTTCGATATAGTCCCTTCAATTATAGCATTTTTTTAATGAAATAACCGTAATTTATCAAAATAAATCAGCCTTGCTATTTACGGATTTGTGTAAAGTGTGCTGTAAATTTAATTTACACAAAATTGACAGATAAAAATTTGAATATTTCCGTATTTTCTAGTAGAATAAATATATTACACATATAGGAGAAAAACATTGCTTACAGTATCTGATGTTTCACTACGTTTTAGTGATCGCAAACTTTTTGATGATGTCAATATCAAATTTACAGAAGGAAATACTTACGGATTAATTGGTGCTAATGGTGCCGGAAAATCTACCTTTTTAAAAATTTTAGCCGGAGATATCGAACCTACTACTGGTCACATCTCTCTTGGTCCAGATGAACGTCTCTCTGTTCTTCGTCAAAATCACTTTGACTATGAAGATGAGCGTGCCATTGATGTTGTTATCATGGGAAATGAAAAACTTTATAGCATCATGAAAGAGAAAGATGCCATCTACATGAAGGAAGATTTCTCAGATGAAGATGGAGTACGTGCTGCCGAACTTGAAGGTGAGTTTGCCGAGCTTGGAGGATGGGAAGCAGAAAGTGAAGCCTCTCAACTCCTTCAAAACCTAAATATCCCAGAAGAATTGCACTATCAAAATATGAGTGAATTGGCCAACGGTGAAAAAGTAAAGGTTCTCCTCGCCAAAGCACTTTTTGGTAAACCAGATGTTCTTCTTTTGGACGAGCCGACCAACGGTTTGGACATCCAATCGATTACTTGGTTAGAAGACTTCTTGATTGACTTTGATAACACCGTTATCGTAGTATCCCACGACCGTCACTTCTTAAACAAAGTATGTACTCACATGGCCGACCTTGACTTTGGAAAAATCAAACTCTATGTCGGAAACTACGACTTCTGGAAGGAATCTTCTGAACTAGCTGCTAAATTGCTAGCAGACCGTAATGCTAAAGCAGAAGAAAAAATTAAGCAATTGCAAGAATTCGTTGCTCGTTTCTCTGCCAATGCTTCTAAATCAAGACAAGCAACATCACGTAAGAAAATGCTTGATAAGATTGAACTAGAAGAAATTGTTCCATCTAGTCGTAAATATCCATTTATCAACTTTAAAGCGGAACGTGAAATTGGTAATGATCTCTTGACAGTAGAAAATCTAACTGTAAAGATTGATGGTGAGACTATTTTAGATAATATCAGCTTTATCTTGCGTCCAGGTGATAAGACAGCGCTTATTGGACAGAATGACATCCAAACGACTGCATTAATCCGTGCAATCATGGGAGACATTGACTATGAAGGAACTGTCAAGTGGGGAGTTACTACTAGCCGTTCTTACTTGCCAAAAGATAACTCGGCAGATTTTGCAGGAGGAGAGTCAATCCTTGACTGGTTGCGTCAATTCGCAAGTAAAGAAGAAGATGACAATACTTTCCTACGTGGCTTCCTCGGCCGTATGCTCTTCTCTGGAGATGAGGTTAACAAACCTGTAAATGTCTTGTCAGGGGGAGAAAAAGTTCGTGTCATGCTTTCAAAACTCATGCTCTTAAAATCAAATGTCCTTGTACTTGATGATCCAACCAATCACTTGGACTTGGAATCTATCTCAAGCTTGAATGATGGATTGAAAAACTTTAAAGAATCAATCATCTTTGCCAGCCATGACCACGAGTTTATTCAAACTCTAGCCAACCATATCATTGTCTTGTCTAAAAATGGCGTCATTGACCGTATCGATGAAACCTATGATGAATTCCTAGAGAATGCAGAAGTACAAGCAAAAGTTAAAGAACTTTGGAAAGACTAAAAAAATTCAAAACTCAGTTGGGTTAACCAGCTGAGTTTTCTAACATTTTATGAGGTAACATGAAATTATTTTTTAAAACATATTGGACCTATTTTGTTTCTTTCATCATTCCCATAATCATTATGATAGGAGTATATCTATCTCAAGGTATCTACTGGAATAGCGATACATCTCCACTATTAGGAGATGGGTTTCATCAATACGTTATTTTTGATATAGCTCTAAGAAATATCCTACACGGAAATGGTAGTTTGTTCTACACCTTTACAAGTGGCCTCGGATTGAATTTCTATGCCCTATCTAGTTATTACTTGGGTAGTTTCCTTTCACCACTAGTTTACTTTTTTGATCTAACTAATATGCCAGATGCTGTCTATCTGACAACTCTCTTAAAATTTGGATTGATTGGACTGTCAACTTACTTTAGTTTAAATAAATTATTTCAATCGATTCCTAATCCTTTAAAACTAGCTTTATCTACTTCCTATGCTCTGATGAGTTTCACTGTCAGTCAATTAGAGATAAAAACCTGGCTAGATGTTTTTATCTTGATTCCTTTAATTATAACTGGTTTACAGATACTCATCACTAAAAAGAAATTCCTATTGTACTTTACAAGTCTGTCAATCTTATTTATCCAAAACTATTATTTTGGCTATATGACAGCATTGTTTCTTATTTTCTGGTATCTCTGTCAAATTTCTTGGGACTTTAAAACCCGAAAATCATCTTTTCTTGATTTCATAATCACCTCCGTTTTAGCTGGTATGGCTAGTTTGATTCTGACTCTTCCTACTCTGTTTGATTTACAGACACATGGGGAAAAATTGACTGAAGTTACAAAGTTTCAAACTGAAAGTAGCTGGTATCTTGATCTTTTTGCTAAGCAATTCATTGGTTCCTTTGATACAACCAAGTATGGGGCTATTCCAATGATTTTTGTAGGACTACTTCCCTTTATTTTGACTATTTTATTTTTTACACTGAAAACTATTAAGTTTCACGTGAAACTTATCTATGCAATCTTCTTTACATTTCTAATTGCAAGCTTTTATATTGAAGCTCTTGATTTATTTTGGCAAGGCATGCATACTCCAAACATGTTTTTACATCGCTATGCTTGGATTTTCTCTACCTTGTTAATTTACACAGCAGCGGAAGTCTTAAATCGTCTAAAAGAAATTAAAATCTGGAATTTTTTAGTTTCGCTTTTTCTTATAGTAACAGGATTTTTAGCTACCATCTATCTAAAATCGCATTATTCTTTTTTAACAGATTTGAATATTCTGCTTACTCTTGAATTTTTGATTGTCTATTCGCTTTTACTCCTTGCAGTTATCAAAAAGTTTATCTCTGTAAATCTATTTGCCATTCTAATCTCTTTATTTATAATGGTTGAAATGAGTTTAAATGCTTCATCTCAAATGGACGGAATTGCTAAAGAATGGGGTTTTGCTTCTCGAAGTTCATATAATCGAGATATCCCAGCTATGGAATCTTTCTCAACAGATATTGGAAATCAATTTACTCGTACTGAAAAACTACAAACTCAGACAGGAAATGACAGTATGAAATTCAACTACAATGGAATCTCTCAATTTTCATCTGTTCGAAATCGTTCAGCAAGCTCTACTTTGGATAAACTTGGGTTTAAATCCTCTGGGACTAATCTCAATCTCCGTTATGGCAATAATAGTATTTTGGCTGATAGTTTATTTGGAATCCAGTACAATATCTCAGACAGTCCTATTGATAAGTATGGTTTTAAAGATATCTATCAAAAAGATAATCTTACCCTATATGAAAATCAATACTCTCTTCCGATTGCATTTGCTAGTCAATCTGTTTACAATGATGTCAAGTTCAATGAACATACCTTGGATAATCAGGCCTCGTTTTTAAATCAACTTGCTAACGTCAATTTTGATTATTTTTCTCCAATCCCTTATGAAAAAACTGAAAATACTGATGATTTGATTAGTGTTACAAGTTCTTCAAATGAAGATGCAGCAATCCAGTATCAAATTGAAGTACCAGAAAACAGCCAAATTTATCTTTCTTTCACAAATCTTCACTTTTCTAATGATAAACAAAAGAAGGTTGACATCCTTGTAAATGGTGAAAAAAAGACTTTTACAACTGATAATGTCTTCTCCTTCTTTAATCTAGGCTATACAAAAGAGAAAAAAACTTTCAATATCAATGTTAGTTTCCCTGGAAATTCACAAGTATCATTTGAATCTCCTACCTTCTATCGTTTAGATACCCAAACTTTAACTGAGGCTATTCAAAAAATCAAAGAACAACCTGTAACAGTATCAACTTCTAAAAACAAGGTTTTTGCTACATATGATGTCCAACAAGATACATCTATTTTCTTCACCATTCCTTATGACAAAGGTTGGTCTGCCTACCAAGATGGTAAGAAAATAGAAATTAAACAAACTCAAACTGGATTTATGAAAGTTGATGTTCCTAAGGGGAAAGGAACTATTACACTTTCCTTCATTCCCAATGGTTTTATTACTGGAGCAATCTGTTCCTTTACTTCTCTCTTACTATTTGGAATCTATAATCACAGACAAAAGTCATCTAAGACATAAAAAAATCGACCAGTTGGTCGATTTTTTTAATATTCTTCCATTTTCTTAGGTTGATAGGCTAGCATACCTAAACCAGTAAATAGGGCTAATATCACAACAAGGAAAATGACTTGATGATGAATATTTCCTGTCATAGAGATTGTTTGTCGTAATCCAGAAACTGAATAACTCATTGGTAACCAAGGATTAATGGCTCTAAAGAAATCATTTGTCAAAGCAAGTGGGTAAGTACCTGCACTTGATGCTAACTGTAATAAAAGCAAGATAAGAGAGAAGAAAGCTCCTATACGGCTATTCCATGTTGTTAAAGCGGTCACCATGGACATGAATACTAAACTTGTTATGATAATGAGAATAAATGTTCTCATCTCATGATTAGCCGTTAGACCAATAAGATGAACTCCTCCATATACCAAAATTCCTGACAAAACAGCTATAATACCATTTATTTCAGCTCGAGATTTCAACCAAGCCCAACGACTCTCTGGATGACGTCCTGAAGGCAACTTCGCAAAGATCATATTCGTTGATATTGCTGCAACAAAGAGAGCAACTGATATCATATAAGGAGCCATTGCGATTCCATTTACAGGAACTTGGTCATTGTCTGTTTTGGAAAGATTGAGTGGATTTGACAAAATCTCTGCATTTTTAGATTCCGTTGATGCTGATTTAAGTTGATCACTAGCATTACTTAGTCCTTGTCCTAAAGAAGCAACTCCTGTCTGTAAACCTTCCAATCCAGAAGTTAACTTTGTTCCACCTTCTGCTAGTTTCCCAGCTCCATCTGCCAATTTATTAGCTCCATTCTCTAATTGAGAAGCACCTGAAATTAACTGACTGGATTTGTCAGCTAGTTGGCTAGATCCTGACTGCAATTTATCAACTCCTGCTATCAATTCTTGACTCTTTTGATTCAATTGACTGGAGCCAGTTGATAATTTTTCAATACCAGACACTAATTCTGGAGTTTTTTCAACTAATTGACCAACTCCTGCTGTCAAGTTAGAAGATTTTTGTGTCAAGGTAGTTGAGCCTGAAACTAATTGGTCCAAACTACCTGTCAAGGTGGAATTCTTTTCACTTAGTTGACTTGCGCCTTGAGAAACTTTATCAACACCTGCAGTATATGCATTTACACCTGATGTAATAGACTGACTGGCAGGAACTAATTTGCTAGCAACAGCTCCTTGTATCTCTGTTAATCCACTTGACAATTCTGTCAAAGAACTAGAAGCGATAGGTAATACTTGATTAGCTTGATTTTTTAAAGTCGAAAGATTAAAAGACTGATTTTGTAAGTTTTCCAAACTTCCCTGTAAACCTTGAGCTAAAGCTACAATTGACTGAGCCGATTGAATACTATCAGTCGAATTTTGAGATACAGAAGCGCTTATCTCAGCTTGTTGCTCACTTGTCAATGATTGATAAGCTGCTGTCGATTGAATATTGGCTAATGTAGTCGCTTTATCAGACTGAACACTTGCTAACATTTGATTAGAAAGAGATACTATACTTGATAAAACAGAATCTAATTGTTTTGTATCTCCAACATCAATATTTTGAATAGCTTGATTTAACTGATTCAAACCAGAAGATAATTGATTAATTTGATCTTTTTGCTCAGACGAAGTATCTAACTTGCTAGAAAGTTGTTGAATCCCTTCACTTAATTGCTCCACACCCATTCGAAGTGTAGCTGATTGATTAGATAACTGATTAGCACCTGTTGCAAGATTTCCCACTCCATTTGTATAGGCACTAACACCAGATGAAAATTGATTAAGACCAGCATTGAGCTTAGAAACACCGCCAGTATAAGATTCTACACCAGTATATAATTGATTAATTCCCCTCACTAATTCAGGGCTTTTAGAAGATAATTGACCTAACCCACTATCTAATTGACTCACTGCACCAGTATATGTAACTAAACCACTATTAAAATTCCCTAAGCCAAGATGAAGTTGTTCAACACCAGAGACATAAGAGGATAATCCTTTAGTAAACTGCTCCGTTCCATTTGAAAATGTTAAACTTGAAGCTGCTAAAGAGTTTAGGTTAATAGTTAATGTTTGACTTCCTGCCACTAACTGATTCGCTCCATCAGTTAGTTTTTCACTTCCAGAAGCTGCTTGACTCATACCATCCTTTAAATCGACCATTTTGTTGAATAAAGCTTTAGTATAGGTCTCGGTTACATTGGTAGAAACACTCTGCTTTAATTGTGTCATTGCAGAATCACTCATCTTGCTGGCAATAAAGCTATGACCACTTGAAGTCTGATAATCGATTTGCATTTGCTCAGGGTGATCCGTTAAAATAGAAGCTGCTTTTTCAGACAAGTCACTTGGCAAAGTGACTACCATATAATAATCACCGTTTTCTAGACCCTTCTTACCTTCTTCTTCATCTACAAAATGAAAATCCAATGATTTATTTTGCTCTAAATTAGACACCATGTCTTTTCCTATAGACATGCTATTACCATTATAAGAGGCCTCTTTATCATTATTGACAACTGCCACAGGTAAGTCAGACACTTGACCATATGGATCCCACATTGAGGATAAAAATATGATATTGTACAGAGCGGGAATAAG
The DNA here is from genome assembly GCF_001810785.1 of Streptococcus sp. HMSC073F11. Taxonomy (GTDB): domain Bacteria; phylum Bacillota; class Bacilli; order Lactobacillales; family Streptococcaceae; genus Streptococcus. The sequence continues at coordinate 20,721 of NZ_KV802698.1, read as the reverse complement.
AGAAATTCCTATCATGACAATAATAAAGGTTGGTTTTTTAAAAATTGCTTTCCATTCTTTAAACATAGTTTCTCCTTTTTTAAACATATTGTCTAAAATTTTGATATAATAGATTATACATTAAAAAATCTAAATTACAAGATAAAAAATCAATTTTTAGACACATAGTCTAATTTGTTCACAAGGAGGAAGTATGCAAGAAAGTAACAAACGCTTAAAAACAAAGCGAACTATTGAAAATGCTATGGTACAATTACTGATGGAACAGCCATTTGATCAAATTTCTACTGTCAAGTTAGCAGAAAAAGCCGGAATTAGTCGTTCCAGCTTCTATACTCACTATAAGGATAAGTATGATATGATTGAGCACTATCAAAGCAAGCTATTTCATACATTTGAATATATTTTTCAAAAACATGCTCATCACAAAAGAGACGCTATTCTAGAAGTCTTTGAATATCTAGAGTCAGAACCACTTCTGGCTGCTCTTCTTTCTGAAAATGGGACCAAAGAAATCCAAAATTTCTTAAGAAATAAACTTCATATCATGCTCAGCACAGATTTACAAAAACGCTTTATGCAACTGAATCTCAATACCACTGAATTAGAATACAGTAGCATCTATCTAACTCACGCACTTTTTGGTGTTTGCCAAACTTGGATTGCACATGGAAAAAAAGAAAGTCCTCAAGAAATAACAGACTTCCTTATGAAGATGCTTGGTGATACAAATTGATGCAAAAAAGGGAACAACACTGTGTTCCCTTTTATCTATACTCCGCCAGTAGGACTCGAACCTACGACATCATGATTAACAGTCATGCGCTACTACCAACTGAGCTATGGCGGATAAAATAGTCCGTACGGGATTCGAACCCGTGTTACCGCCGTGAAAAGGCGGTGTCTTAACCCCTTGACCAACGGACCTTCTATCTGTAGCAGATATAACCATTATATCAATTTCTTGCTAATTGTCAATTACTTTTGAGATTTTTTCTCTAGAATATCTTTTAATTTTCTAATTTTTAATCTTGAAATAGGACAACGATGATCTTCATAGAAAACAATTTCTAGATTTTTTCGATCAATTTCTCTGATATTACCTATATTTACCAAAAATGACTTATGAGGAGAATAAAATCTCTGAGTATGTTTGTCCTTTTCCTGAATATCTGTCATGGTACCGTAAAACTCTTTGGCAAAATTCTTACCAATAATGCGTAATTTATGAGAGACACCTGTCATTTCAATATACAAAATATCATGGTAAGGAATTTTTAAATCATTTCCCTTGTAATTGTAGTCAAAATAATCTACAACATCTTCATTTTCAAGTAACATACTCTTCGTGTAGAATATATTTTGCTCAATTCTCTTCTTAAATAACTCATCATTGATATCCTTATCAACAAAATCTAAGGCTGATACCTGGTATTTATAGGTGAGAGTCGCAAACTCTGATCGACTGGTAATAAAGACGATAATAGCGTAAGGATTGTAATGACGAATAAACTGAGCAACTTCAAACCCTTTTTTCTCAATTCCATGAATATCAATATCTAGAAAATAAAGCTGGTTTACTTCATCATTTTCGATATATTCCTTAAACTCACGAACTTTTCCCGTTGTCTTGTATGATATTGGAATATTCGATTCTTTCGAAATTTCATCCAATATTCTCTCTAGTCTCACTTGATGTTCAATAACATCTTCTAAAATTAAAACTTTCATTCAAATTCCCTCTTAAATCTAATGATTTGTCTAAATGTACTGCCTTCCATCTCTGTTTCTAAAATAATATTATTGTACTTATCTAATAATTCTTTCACATTATTTAATCCGACTCCACGATTTCTTCCCTTAGTAGAGAATCCTAAAGCAAATAGATCTCCTGAAAGAGTCATCGTCATTTTACATGAATTCTGAATCACAATCACTGTTTCAGTTTCCATCTTAATAACTGCTACTTCCATCTGCTTTTTATAACTATCAGCCGATCCTTCGACAGCATTGTTCAATAAAACACTCATAATACGAACTAAATCCAGCAGGTCTATTGGAAGCTTGGTAATCGTATCTTTTACTTCCAGTGTAAACTCTACACCATTATTTCGAGCATATACAATTGACTGAGCAACCAAACTTCGTAAAGCTGAATCTTCTATGTTGTTCAAGTCAAAGTAAGTATACTTATCTGAACGCAGTTTGTGATTTGCTTTGACCAAAACTTCATTGTAAACTCTGTCAATTTCCTGTAAATCACCACTGTCAATTGCCATCTGCATGCTGACAAGCATCCCAGCATAGTCATGTCTAAAACCACGGATTTCATTATACAGTCCGACAATTTCATCTGTATAATTCTGTAAATGTTTTTGTTCAAATTTCTTCTGCTTCAAAGCAATCTCTTTCTCCATTTTTTCTTTATGCGAATTCATTGCAAAAAAGGTCAAAAGTAAAGAGATAAAGACAATAGATGATAAAATACTTCCAAAACTATTCAAATGTTTAATCGTACTTACCATATCTGAAATGAAAGATACAACATGTAGAAGTAGTAAATCAAAAAAGACTTTTTTCAAGAAAGGATAGAGATAATCTTTGTCAAAATAGTTTAGTTCCAAATGGAAATAACGAATGATTGTTACGATAACAACATAAGTCAACGCCACTACAACTAAAAAGAATAGACTATGATATTGTAGGGCAGTATCATCTCCTATTATAGAGGATAAAGTTACGGATAGAAAGGTATGAGTGCTATTATATAAAAGGGATAGTAGTAAACTTAAGAATACTCCTCTATACTTCTCATACTTTTTAATAAATCTAAAATATGAATATAATACCAAAGGAAATAAAAATTTTTCAATTCCTAATCCATCTAAGTATATAAAATAAAAGGAAAGTTCAAATACTGATTCTACTAGGAATGTATAACCACCAAAAAAGCATAGTTCTTTTATATTTATTTTATTTTTACATATTAAATAGTAACTTTTACTAATAATAAAAATATGTAATATCACAACTAATACTGCAAGAAAATCCATTATTCCACTCCTTTATCTTCTTTTAAAGAAATTAAAGAAAATATTATGTGTTTGCCTTATCTCCCCACCTTGAATATTTTGCAAGTCTTTTTCCTTCAATTCTACAAACTTATCTAAATTAACTGTGTTTTTCATAATAAAATCTCCTAAAATGTTTTTTTCTTGTAAACTAACTTACAAAAACTATTATACAAAATGGAATTTCGTTTTAGATAAAATTCTCTCAACTGTCATTTTTTTCTCCCCAAGTGTACTTTTTTAAGAAAAAAGCCGGGAAAATTCCCAGCTTTGCTACTATATTGATCCCAGCAGGATTCGAACCTGCGACCGTTCGCTTAGAAGGCGAATGCTCTATCCAGCTGAGCTATGAGACCTAATACAGCTATTCTACCAAAAATTCAATTGAAAGTCAATTTTCTATTTATGATAGGGCGAGCCCTGCTGTATTGTAAAAGCTCGATAGATTTGTTCAACAAGGACTAGTCTCATTAACTGATGGGGCAAGGTTAAACGACCAAAACTAACAGAGAGATTGGCTCTCTTTTTTACATCCTGTGCTAGTCCCAGACTCCCTCCAATAATAAATGTAAGAGTAGAAAATCCTTTTATAGAAGCTTCTTCTAATTGTTTACTAAATTCTTCTGAGGAGAAAGTTTTCCCTTCGATAGCCAACACAATCACGAAATCACGGTCACCAACTTTTGATAAAATTCTCTGACCTTCTATTTCTAAAATCTTTTGATTTTCTGATTCACTGGCCTTATCTGGTGTTTTTTCATCTGCCAGCTCTATCATTTCAAGCTTAGCAAATCGAGAAATTCGTTTTGAATACTCTGCAATACCATCTTTTAAATACTTTTCTTTCAGTTTCCCAACTGTTACAACTTTAATTTTCATGACTCTATTCTAACATATTCTCTATTTTTTCACACCTTATTCACAAAATAAAAGGTTAATTTTAGCCGAGAAAACCACAGATTTTTTAAAGTTATCCACAATCTGTGAAAAACTTTTGTGTTTAAGTTATAATTAAGCTAGTCAGTTTATACTTTCAGTAATTTCAAAAAAATGGAGGCAAATATGAAACATCTAAAAACATTTTACAAAAAATGGTTTCAATTATTAGTCGTTATCGTCATTAGCTTTATTAGTGGAGCCTTGGGTAGCTTTTCAATAAATCAACTAACTCAAAAAAGTACTGTAAGTAGCTCGAACAACAATAGTACTATTACACAGACTGCCTATAAGAATGAAAATTCAACAACACAGGCTGTTAACAAAGTAAAAGATGCCGTTGTTTCTGTTATTACTTATTCAGCAAATAGACAAAATAGCGTATTTGGCAATGAGGAGACTGATACAGATTCTCAGCAAATCTCTAGTGAAGGATCTGGGGTTATTTATAAGAAGAATGATAAAGAAGCTTACATCGTCACCAATAATCACGTTATAAATGGCGCCAGCAAAGTAGATATTCGTTTGTCAGATGGAACTAAAGTACCCGGAGAAATTGTCGGAGCGGACACTTTCTCTGATATTGCTGTCGTCAAAATCTCTTCAGAAAAAGTGACAACAGTAGCTGAGTTTGGTGATTCTAGCAAGTTAACCGTAGGAGAAACTGCCATTGCTATTGGTAGCCCATTGGGTTCTGAATATGCAAATACTGTCACTCAGGGTATTGTATCTAGTCTTAATCGAAATGTGTCCTTAAAGTCTGAAGATGGACAAGCCATTTCTACAAAAGCTATCCAAACTGATACTGCTATTAACCCAGGTAACTCTGGTGGCCCACTTATCAATATTCAAGGACAGGTTATCGGAATTACCTCAAGTAAAATTGCCACAAATGGAGGAACATCTGTAGAAGGTCTTGGTTTTGCAATCCCTGCAAATGATGCTATCAATATTATTGAACAGTTAGAAAAGAACGGAAAAGTGACTCGTCCAGCTTTGGGCATCCAAATGGTCAATCTCTCAAATATTAATACAAGTGATCTTAGAAGACTGAATATTCCAAGCAATGTAACATCTGGTGTAGTTGTTCGTTCTGTGCAAAGTAATATGCCTGCCAATGGTCACCTTGAAAAATACGATGTTATTACAAAAGTAGATGACAAGGAGATTGCTTCATCAACAGATTTACAAAGTGCTCTTTACAATCATTCTATCGGAGACACCATTAAGATAACTTACTATCGTAACAGTAAAGAAGAAACTACATCTATTAAACTTGACAAGAGTTCAGGTGATTTAGAATCTTAATTGACATCTATTTAAAGAAAGCTTTACATAAGAGAAAAGATGTGTTAGTGTAGAATCATGGAAAAATTTGAAATGATTTCTATCACGGATATACAAAAAAATCCCTATCAACCTCGAAAAGAATTTGATGGAGAAAAACTACATGAACTAGCACAGTCTATCAAAGAAAATGGGGTCATTCAACCGATTATTGTTCGTCAATCTCCTGTTATTGGTTATGAAATCCTTGCAGGAGAGAGACGCTATCGGGCTTCACTTTTAGCTGGTCTAACGTCTATCCCAGCTGTTGTTAAACAGCTTTCAGATCAAGAAATGATGGTCCAGTCCATCATTGAAAATTTGCAAAGAGAAAATTTAAATCCAATAGAAGAAGCACGCGCCTATGAATCTCTTGTAGAGAAAGGATTTACCCATGCTGAAATTGCAGATAAAATGGGGAAGTCTCGTCCTTATATCAGCAACTCCATTCGCTTGCTGTCCTTGTCAGAACAGATCCTTTCAGAAGTAGAAAATGGCAAACTATCACAAGCCCATGCGCGTTCTCTAGTTGGGTTAAATAAGGAACAACAAGACTATTTCTTTCAACGGATTATATGTGAAGACATTTCTGTAAGGAAATTAGAATCTCTTCTGACAGAGAAAAAACAAAAGAAACTTCAAAAAACGAATCATTTCATACAAAATGAAAAAGAACAGTTAAAAAAACTACTCGGATTAGATGTAGAAATCAAACTGTCTAAAAAAGACAGTGGAAAAATCATTATTTCTTTTTCAAATCAAGAAGAATACAGTAGAATTATCAACAGCCTGAAATAAGGCTGTTCTTTTATTTTTTTATCTCACAAGGTTATCCACTATTTTTTTCAAAAAAAAGCTTCATAAATCAACAGTTTCTGATTTTATCCCCAACCTGTGGATAAAACTTGATAACATTGTGGATTATTTTTCACAGCTTGTGGAAAATTCTTGCTATCTATGGTAAAATAAATCTAGCATTAAACTTTTAAATAGTAAAGGAGGAGAAAGGATTGAAAGAAAAACAATTTTGGAATCGTATATTAGAATTTGCACAAGAAAGACTAACTCGTTCCATGTATGATTTCTATGCTATTCAAGCTGAACTCATTAAGGTAGAAGAAAATGTTGCCACTATATTTTTACCACGATCTGAAATGGAAATGGTCTGGGAAAAACAACTAAAAGATATCATTGTAGTAGCTGGTTTTGAGATTTATGATGCTGAGATAACTCCCCACTATATTTTCATCAAACCTCAAGATACTACTGTCTCACAAGTTGAAGAAGCTCCAAATTCAACTCTTTATGACTATAGTCCAAAGTTAGCATCTATTCCTTATTCGGATACTGGATTAAAAGAAAAATATACCTTTGATAATTTTATTCAAGGGGATGGGAATGTTTGGGCAGTATCAGCCGCTTTGGCTGTTTCTGAAGATTTAGCCTTGACCTATAATCCTCTTTTTATCTATGGAGGACCTGGCCTTGGTAAGACTCACTTACTCAATGCAATTGGGAATGAGATTTTGAAAAATATTCCTGATGCGCGTGTTAAGTACATTCCTGCTGAAAGCTTTATAAACGACTTTCTTGAACATCTGAGACTGGGTGAAATGGATAAGTTCAAAAAAACCTACCGTAGCCTCGATCTCTTGTTAATTGATGATATTCAATCGCTGAGTGGAAAAAAAGTTGCAACTCAGGAAGAATTTTTCAATACTTTCAATGTTCTCCATAACAATCAAAAACAAATTGTTCTGACTAGTGATCGTAGCCCTAAACACTTAGAGGGCCTTGAAGAAAGACTTGTCACGCGCTTTAGCTGGGGCTTGACGCAAAACATCACACCACCTGACTTTGAGACACGTATTGCCATTTTACAAAGCAAAACAGAGAATTTAGACTACCATTTCCAAAGTGATACCCTAGAATACCTAGCTGGTCAATTTGATTCAAACGTCCGAGAACTTGAAGGAGCAATAAACGACATCACTTTAATTGCCAGAGTGAAGAAGATTAAGGATATCACTATCGATATCGCTGCAGAAGCTATTAGAGCTCGAAAACAAGATGTTAGCCAAATCCTCGTCATTCCAATTGATAAAATCCAAACTGAAGTAGGGAACTTCTATGGTGTTAGTGTCAAAGAAATGAAGGGAAGCAGACGCCTTCAAAATATTGTTTTGGCCCGTCAAGTAGCCATGTATTTATCTAGAGAATTAACAGATAATAGTCTTCCAAAAATTGGGAAGGAATTTGGTGGAAAAGATCACACAACAGTCATACATGCCCATGCCAAAATTAAATCTTTGATTGATGAAGACGATAATTTACGTTTAGAAATTGAATCCATCAAAAAGAAAATTAAATAACTTGTGGATAACTTTTACTTTATTATCTTTTTTATCCACATTTTTTAAACAAGCCAAAAAACTTGATATGACTTGTTTAAAGTCTGTTTTCCACAGATTTCACAGACCCTATTATTACTATTATCCTTCTAATACTAAAAATAAATAAAGGAGAATCCATGATTCATTTTTCAATTAATAAAAATTTATTTCTACAAGCCTTAAATACTACTAAGAGAGCTATTAGCTCTAAAAATGCCATTCCTATTTTATCAACCGTAAAAATTGAAGTAACCAATGAAGGTGTTACTTTAATTGGTTCAAATGGTCAAATTTCAATTGAAAATTTTATTTCTCAAAAAAATGAAGATGCTGGTTTGTTAATTACTTCTTTAGGTTCGATCCTTCTTGAAGCTTCTTTCTTCATCAATGTTGTATCTAGTCTACCTGATGTGACTCTTGATTTTAAAGAAATTGAACAAAATCAAATTGTTTTAACCAGCGGTAAATCAGAAATTACCCTAAAAGGAAAAGATAGTGAACAATATCCACGAATCCAAGAAATTTCAGCAAGCACTCCTTTGGTTCTTGAAACAAAATTACTCAAGAAAATTATCAATGAAACAGCTTTTGCTGCAAGTACACAAGAAAGTCGTCCAATTTTAACAGGTGTTCATTTTGTATTGAGCCAACACAAAGAGTTAAAAACAGTTGCAACAGACTCTCATCGTCTAAGCCAGAAAAAATTGACTCTTGAAAAAAATAGTGATGATTTTGATGTCGTGATTCCTAGCCGTTCTCTACGCGAATTTTCAGCAGTATTTACAGACGATATTGAAACTGTAGAGATTTTCTTTGCCAACAATCAAATCCTCTTTAGAAGCGAAAATATTAGCTTCTATACTCGTTTGTTAGAAGGTAACTATCCTGATACAGATCGCTTGATTCCGACAGACTTTAACACTACTATTACTTTTGATGTGGTAAACTTACGTCAGTCAATGGAGCGTGCTCGCCTTTTATCAAGTGCGACTCAAAATGGTACTGTGAAGCTTGAAATTAAAGGTGGTATTGTTAGCGCCCATGTTCATTCTCCAGAAGTTGGTAAAGTAAACGAAGAAATCGATACTGATCAGGTGACTGGTGAAGATTTGACTATTAGTTTCAACCCAACTTACTTGATTGATTCTCTTAAGGCTTTAAATAGCGAAAAGGTGACCATTAGCTTTATCTCAGCTGTTCGTCCATTTACTCTTGTGCCAGCAGACACTGATGAAGACTTCATGCAGCTCATTACACCAGTTCGTACAAATTAAGTGAAAGAGGTTGAGCCTGGCTCGCCTCTTTTATGATATAATCGAAAAAGAAAAGGAGAGTAGTATGTATCAAGTTGGAAATTTTGTTGAAATGAAAAAACCACATGCTTGCACCATCAAGTCAACAGGTAAAAAGGCCAATCGTTGGGAAATTACACGTGTAGGAGCAGATATCAAAATTAAATGTAGCAATTGTGACCATGTTGTCATGATGGGGCGCTATGATTTTGATCGAAAAATGAATAAAATTATTGACTGAAACCCCTCAGTTAGAGGGTTAGCAAGTTTTCCCTTTTTGTGTTATAATATTAGGGATTGAAATAAAAACGGAGAATGAGAAAATATGGCTTTAACAGCAGGTATCGTTGGTTTGCCAAACGTTGGTAAATCAACACTATTTAATGCAATTACAAAAGCAGGAGCAGAGGCTGCAAACTATCCATTTGCGACGATTGATCCAAACGTTGGAATGGTTGAGGTTCCAGATGAACGCCTACAAAAATTGACTGAAATGATCACTCCTAAAAAGACAGTTCCAACAACATTTGAATTTACAGATATCGCAGGAATTGTAAAAGGAGCTTCAAAAGGAGAAGGGCTAGGGAATAAATTCTTGGCTAATATCCGTGAAGTAGACGCGATTGTTCACGTAGTTCGTGCTTTTGATGATGAAAATGTGATGCGCGAGCAAGGACGTGAAGACGCCTTTGTAGATCCACTTGCAGATATTGATACTATTAACCTGGAGTTGATTCTTGCTGACTTAGAATCAGTTAATAAGCGTTATGCGCGTGTAGAAAAGATGGCACGTACGCAAAAAGATAAAGAATCAGTAGCTGAGTTTAATGTTCTTCAAAAGATTAAACCAGTCCTAGAAGATGGAAAATCAGCTCGAACTATTGAATTTACAGATGAAGAACAAAAAGTTGTCAAAGGTCTCTTCCTTTTGACGACTAAACCAGTGCTCTATGTTGCCAATGTGGATGAGGATGTTGTTTCAGAACCTGACTCTATCGACTATGTTAAACAAATTCGTGAATTCGCAGCGACAGAAAATGCTGAAGTAGTCGTTATTTCTGCGCGTGCTGAGGAAGAAATTTCTGAGTTAGACGAAGAAGATAAGCAAGAGTTTCTTGAAGCACTTGGTTTGACAGAGTCAGGCGTTGACAAGTTGACTCGTGCAGCTTACCACTTACTTGGATTGGGAACTTACTTCACAGCTGGTGAAAAAGAAGTTCGTGCTTGGACCTTTAAGCGAGGGATGAAAGCTCCTCAAGCAGCTGGTATTATCCACTCAGACTTTGAAAAAGGGTTTATTCGTGCAGTAACAATGTCATATGAGGATCTAGTGAAATATGGATCTGAAAAGGCTGTAAAAGAAGCTGGGCGTTTGCGTGAAGAAGGAAAAGAATATATCGTTCAAGATGGCGATATCATGGAATTCCGCTTTAACGTTTAATAATATTTAATAAATAGTGTCAATTAGGTTGGAAAAAAATTCCAACCCTTTTGGCTTTCGAAAGGAAAAATAAATGACCAAATTACTTGTAGGATTGGGAAATCCAGGGGATAAATATTTTGAAACCAAGCACAACGTTGGATTTATGTTGATTGACCAACTAGCTAAAAAACAAAATGTCACCTTTACACATGACAAGATATTTCAAGCTGACCTAGCATCTTTTTTCATCAATGGAGAAAAAATTTATCTCGTCAAACCAACAACATTTATGAATGAAAGTGGAAAAGCGGTTCATGCTTTATTGACTTACTATGGTTTGGATATTGAAAATTTACTCGTTATTTACGACGACCTTGACATGGAAGTCGGGAAAATTCGTTTAAGAGCAAAGGGATCAGCAGGTGGTCATAATGGTATCAAGTCTATTATTCAACATATAGGGACTCAGGTATTTAACCGTGTTAAAATAGGTATTGGAAGACCTAAAAAAGGCATGTCAGTTGTTCATCATGTTTTAAGTAAGTTTGATCAGGATGACTATGTGGGTATTTTACAGTCAATTGACAAGGTTGACGATGCTGTAAATTATTATTTACAAGAAAAAAACTTTGAGAAAACAATGCAGAGGTATAACAGCTAAATGGTGACTTTATTAGATTTATTCTCAGAAAATGACCAGATAAAAAAATGGCATCAAAATCTGATAGATAAGAAAAGACAACTAATACTTGGTTTATCAACGTCTACCAAGGCTCTTGCAATTGCAAGTAGTTTGAGACAGGAAGATAAGATTGTGTTATTGACGTCAACTTATGGAGGAGCAGAAGGACTTGTTAGTGATCTTATATCTGTCTTGGGTGAGGAACTTATCTATCCATTTTTGGTAGATGACTCCCCTATGGTCGAGTTTTTGATGTCTTCACAAGAAAAAATCATTTCACGGGTTGAAGCCTTGCGTTTTTTGACTGATTCATCTAAGAAAGGGATTTTAGTTTGTAATATCGCAGCAAGTCGATTGATTTTACCGTCTCCCAATATATTTAAAGATAGTATTGTAAAAATAACAGTTGGTGAAGAATATGACCAACACGCACTTATCCATCAGTTAAAAGAGATAGGCTATCGAAAAGTTACACAAGTACAAACTCAGGGAGAGTTTAGTATACGAGGAGATATTTTAGATATTTTTGAAATATCCCAGTTAGAACCTTGCCGAATTGAGTTTTTTGGTGATGAAATTGATGGTATTAGGTTATTTGAAGTCGAAACACAATTATCGAAAGAAAATCAGACAGAACTCACTATCTTTCCAGCTAGTGATATGCTTTTGAGAGAAAAGGATTATCAACGAGGACAGTCAGCTTTAGAAAAACAAATTTCAAAAACGTTATCACCGATTTTGAAATCCTATCTAGAAGAAATTCTTTCAAGTTTTCACCAAAAACAAATACATTCAGATTCACGGAAGTTTTTATCTTTGTGCTATGAAAAGACATGGACTGTCTTTGACTATATTGAAAAAGATACCCCAGTATTCTTTGATGATTATCAGAAATTGATGAATCAGTATGAAGTCTTTGAAAGGGAGTTAGCACAATACTTTACAGAAGAATTACAGAACAGTAAAGCATTTTCTGAGATGCAGTATTTTGCAGATACAGAGCAAATCTATAAAAAGCAGAGTCCGGTTACCTTTTTCTCTAATCTGCAAAAGGGGTTAGGCAATCTCAAGTTTGACCAAATTTATCAATTTAATCAATATCCTATGCAGGAGTTTTTCAATCAATTTTCTTTTCTAAAAGAAGAAATTGAGCGATACAAAAAAATGGATTATACTATTATCCTGCAGTCTAGCAATTCAATGGGAAGTAAAACATTGGAGGATGTTTTAGAGGAATACCAGATTAAATTGGATTCTAGAGATAAGTCAAGTGTTTGTAAAGAATCTGTAAACTTAATTGAGGGTAATCTCAGACATGGTTTTCATTTTGTAGATGAAAAGGTTTTATTGATAACTGAACATGAGATTTTTCAAAAGAAATTGAAACGTCGTTTTCGAAGACAACATGTTTCAAACGCAGAGAGATTAAAAGATTACAATGAACTTGAAAAAGGAGATTACGTTGTTCACCATATCCATGGAATTGGTCAATATCTAGGGATTGAAACAATTGAAATCAAAGGGATTCACCGTGATTATGTCAGTGTTCAATACCAAAACGGGGATCAAATCTCTATCCCAGTGGAACAGATTCATCTACTTTCCAAATACGTTTCAAGTGACGGTAAAGCTCCTAAACTCAATAAATTAAATGACGGTCATTTCAAAAAAGCCAAGCAAAAAGTTAAGAACCAGGTAGAGGATATAGCTGACGATTTAATCAAACTTTATTCTGAGCGCAGCCAGTTGAAGGGTTTTGCTTTCTCAGCTGATGATGAGGATCAACATGCTTTTGATGATGCCTTCCCTTATGTTGAAACGGATGATCAACTTCGTAGTGTTGAGGAAATCAAGAGAGATATGCAGGCTTCTCAACCAATGGATCGACTTTTAGTTGGGGATGTTGGTTTTGGAAAGACTGAAGTTGCTATGCGTGCAGCCTTTAAGGCAGTCAATGATCACAAACAGGTTGTCGTTCTAGTTCCGACGACGGTTTTAGCGCAACAGCACTATACGAATTTTAAGGAACGATTCCAAAATTTTGCAGTTAATATTGATGTGTTGAGTCGCTTTAGAAGTAAAAAAGAGCAGACTGAAACACTTGAAAAATTGAAAAAGGGTCAAGTTGATATTCTGATTGGAACACATCGTGTTTTGTCAAAAGATGTTGTGTTTGCTGATTTGGGCTTAATGATTATTGATGAGGAGCAGCGATTTGGTGTCAAGCATAAGGAAACCTTGAAAGAACTGAAAAAACAAGTAGATGTTCTGACCTTGACAGCAACGCCAATTCCTCGTACCCTTCACATGTCTATGCTGGGAATCAGAGATTTGTCTGTTATTGAAACTCCGCCGACTAATCGTTATCCTGTTCAGACCTATGTTTTGGAAAAGAATGATAGTGTGATTCGTGATGCTGTCTTACGTGAAATGGACCGTGGAGGTCAAGTTTACTATCTTTACAATAAAGTTGACACAATTGATCAGAAGGTTTCAGAATTACAGGAGTTGATTCCAGAGGCTTCAATTGGGTATGTTCATGGGCAAATGAGTGAGATTCAGTTAGAAAATACTCTACTAGATTTCATTGAAGGTCAGTATGATATCTTGGTGACAACTACCATTATTGAGACAGGGGTGGACATTCCAAATGCCAATACTTTATTTATTGAAAATGCGGACCATATGGGCTTGTCAACCTTGTATCAGTTAAGAGGAAGAGTTGGTCGTAGTAATCGTATTGCTTATGCTTATCTCATGTATCGTCCGGAAAAATCAATCAGTGAAGTATCTGAAAAGAGATTAGAAGCAATCAAAGGATTTACAGAATTGGGCTCCGGATTTAAGATTGCAATGCGAGATCTTTCGATTCGCGGAGCAGGAAATCTTTTAGGGAAATCCCAGTCTGGTTTCATTGATTCTGTTGGTTTTGAATTGTATTCGCAATTATTGGAGGAAGCTATTGCTAAACGACATGGTAATGGGAACACAAGAACCAAAGGGAATGCTGAGTTGATTTTACAAATTGATGCCTATCTTCCTGATACCTATATTTCTGATCAACGACATAAGATTGAAATTTACAAGAAAATTCGTCAAATTGACAACCGTGCCAACTATGAAGAGTTACAAGAAGAGTTGATGGACCGCTTTGGAGAGTACCCAGACGTGGTAGCCTATCTTTTAGAGATTGGTTTGGTTAAGTCTTATCTTGACAAGGTCTTTGTTCAACGTGTGGAAAGAAAAGATAATAAGATTACAGTACAATTTGAAAAAGTCACTCAGCGATTGTTTTTGGCTCAAGATTATTTTAAATCTTTATCTGCAACGAATTTAAAAGCAGCCATAACTGAGAATAAGGGATTAATGGAAGTTGTATTTGACATCCGAAACAAGAAGGACTATGAAATTTTAGAAGGTCTGCTCATTTTTGGAGAAAGTTTATTAGAGATAAAAGAATCAAAGGAAGCAATTTCCCTTTAACATTTTTCTTCTATAAAAGGGATAAAAATGGTACAATAATAATTTGAGGTAATAAAAATGAGATTAGACAAATATTTAAAAGTATCAAGAATTATCAAGCGTCGTACAGTCGCAAAAGAAGTAGCAGATAAAGGTAGAATCAAGGTAAATGGAATCTTGGCAAAAAGTTCAACGGATTTGAAAGTTAATGACCAAGTTGAAATTCGATTTGGAAATAAGTTGCTACTTGTAAAAGTACTGGAGATGAAAGATAGTACAAAAAAAGAAGATGCAGCAGGCATGTATGAAATTATCAGTGAAACACGGGTAGAAGAAAATGTCTAAAAATATCGTACAATTGAATAATTCTTTTATTCAAAATGAACACCAACGTCGTCGCTATCTGATGAAAGAACGACAAAAACGTAATCGTTTCATGGGTTGGGTTCTTATTTTGATGATTTTATTGTTCATTTTACCAACTTATAATCTTGCTCAAAGTTATCACCAATTACTCCAAAGACGTCAACAGTTATCAGACTTGCAAACTCAGTATCAAACCTTAAGTGAGGAAAAGGAGAAAGAGACAGCTTTTGCTACAAAGTTGAAAGATGAAGATTACGCTGCTAAATACATGCGTGCAAAATATTATTATTCTAAGAATCGGGAAGCTGTTTATACGATTCCTGACTTGCTCCCAAGGTGATAAAATGGAAAATTTATTAGATGTAATAGAGCAATTTTTGAGTCTATCGGATGAAAAACTAGAAGAGTTGGCTGATAAAAATCAATTATTGCGTTTACAAGAAGAAAAGGAAAGGAAGAATGCGTAAGTTCTTAATTATTTTGTTGCTACCGAGTTTTTTGACTATTTCAAAAGTCGTTAGCACAGAAAAAGAAGTCGTCTATACTTCGAAAGAAATTTATTACCTTTCACAATCTGACTTTGGTATTTATTTTAGAGAAAAATTAAGTTCTCCCATGGTTTATGGAGAGGTTCCTGTTTATGCGAATGAAGATTTAGTAGTGGAATCTGGAAAATTGACTCCCCAAACAAGTTTTCAAATAACCGAGTGGCACTTAAATAAACAAGGAATTCCGGTATTTAAGCTATCAAATCATCAATTTATAGCTGCGGACAAACGATTTTTATATGATCAATCAGAGGTAACTCCAACAATAAAAAAAGTATGGTTAGAATCTGATTTTAAATTGTATAACAGTCCTTATGACTTAAAAGAAGTGAAATCATCCTTATCAGCTTATTCGCAAGTATCAATTGATAAGACCATGTTTGTAGAAGGAAGAGAATTTCTACATATTGATCAGGCTGGATGGGTAGCTAAAGAATCAACTTCTGAAGAAGATAATCGGATGAGTAAAGTCCAAGAAATGTTATCGGAAAAATATCAGAAGGATTCATTTTCTATTTATGTTAAGCAACTGACTACTGGAAAAGAAGCTGGTATCAATCAAGATGAAAAGATGTATGCGGCTAGTGTTTTGAAACTCCCTTATCTTTATTATACGCAAGAAAAAATAAATGAAGGTCTTTATCAGTTAGATACGACTGTAAAATACATATCTGCAGTCAATGATTTTCCAGGTTCCTATAAACCAGAAGGAAGTGGTAGTCTTCCTAAAAAAGAGGATAATAAAGAGTATTCTCTAAAGGATTTAATTACGAAAGTATCAAAAGAATCTGATAATGTAGCTCATAATCTATTGGGATATTACATTTCAAACCAATCTGATGCCACATTCAAATCCAAGATGTCTGCTATTATGGGAGATGATTGGGATTCCAAAGAAAAATTGATTTCTTCTAAGATGGCTGGGAAGGTTATGGAGGCAATTTATAATCAAAATGGATTTGTATTGGAGTCTTTGACTAAAACAGATTTTGATAATGAGAGAATTGCCAAAGGTGTTTCTGTTAAAGTAGCTCATAAAATTGGAGATGCGGATGAATTTAAGCATGATACAGGTGTTGTCTATGCAGATTCTCCATTTATTCTTTCTATTTTCACTAAAAATTCTGATTATGATACGATTTCTAAGATAGCCAAAGATGTTTATGAGGTTCTAAAATGAGGGAACAAGATTTTTTAAATCATTTTCTCAAGAAGGGATATTTCAAAAAGCATGCTAAGGTGGTTCTAGCTCTTTCTGGTGGATTAGATTCTATGTTTCTATTTAAGGTGTTATCTACGTATCAAAAAGAGTTAGAAATTGAATTGATTCTAGCTCATGTGAATCATAAGCAGAGAGTAGAATCAGATTGGGAAGAACAGGAATTAAGGAAGTTAGCTGCTGAAGCAGAGCTTCCTATTTATATCAGCAATTTTTCAGGAGAATTTTCAGAAGCGCGTGCACGAAATTTTCGTTATGATTTTTTTCAAGAGGTCATGAAAAAGACAGGTGCGACAGCCTTAGTCACTGCCCACCATGCTGATGATCAGGTGGAAACGATTTTGATGCGCTTGATTCGAGGAACTCGTTTGCGCTATCTATCAGGAATTAAGGAGAAGCAAGTAGTCGGAGAGATAGAAATCATTCGTCCCTTCTTGCATTTTCAGAAAAAAGACTTCCTATCAATTTTTCATTTTGAAGATACATCAAATAAGGAAAATCATTATTTTCGCAATCGTATTCGAAACTCATACTTACCAGAATTAGAAAAAGAAAATCCTAGATTTAGAGATGCAATCTTAAGTATCGGTAATGAAATTTTAGATTATGACTTAGCTATAGCTGAATTATCAAAAAATATTGATGTAGAAAATTTATATCAGCTATTGTCTTACTCTGAGTCGACACAAAGAGTTTTACTTCAAACTTATCTGAATCATTTTCCAGATTTGAATCTTACAAAAGCTCAGTTTGAAGAAGTTAGACAAATTTTAAAAACTAAAAGCCAGTATCGTCATCCGCTTAAAAATGGTTATGAATTAGTAAAAGAGTATCAACAGTTTCGGATTTGTAAAATCAGTCCTCAGTCTGATGAAAAGGAAGATGAACTTGTGTTACACTATCAAAATCAGGTATCTTATCAAGGATATTTATTTTCCTTTGGACTTCCTTTAGATGGTGAATTAATTCAGCAGGTACCTGTTTCACGGGAAACATCAGTACACATTCGTCATCGGAAAACAGGAGATTTTTTGATTCAAAATGGGCATAGAAAAAAACTCAGACGTCTATTTATTGATTTGAAAATCCCTATGGAAAAGCGAAAATCAGCTCTGATTATTGAGCAATTTGGTGAAATTGTCTCAATTTTGGGAATTGCGACCAGTAATTTGAGTAAAAACACGAAAAATGATATAATGAACACTGTACTTTATATAGAAAAAATAGATAGGTAAAAAAATGTTAGAAAACGATATTAAAAAAATCCTCGTTTCACACGATGAAATTACAGAAGCTGCTAAAAAATTAGGTGCTCAATTAACTAAAGACTATGCAGGAAAAAATCCAATCTTAGTTGGGATTTTAAAAGGATCTATTCCTTTTATGGCTGAATTAGTCAAACATATCGACACACATATTGAAATGGACTTCATGATGGTTTCTAGCTATCATGGTGGAACAGCAAGTAGCGGTGTCATCAATATCAAGCAAGATGTAACTCAAGACATCAAAGGAAGACATGTTTTATTTGTAGAAGATATCATTGATACAGGTCAAACTTTGAAGAATTTGCGAGATATGTTTATTGCAAGAGAAGCAGCTTCTGTTCACATTGCAACCTTGTTGGATAAACCAGAAGGACGTGTTGTAGAAATTGAGGCTGACTATACCTGCTTTACTATTCCAAATGAGTTTGTAGTAGGTTATGGTTTAGACTACAAAGAAAATTATCGTAACCTTCCTTATGTTGGAGTATTGAAAGAAGAAGTATATTCAAATTAGAAAGAACAATTTTTAATGAAAAAACAAAATAATGGTTTAATTAAAAATCCTTTTCTATGGTTATTACTTATTTTTTTCCTAGTTACAGCTTACCAGTATTTCAGTACAGGTAGTGTTGCAGGGAAAAGTGAGCAAATTAATTATACAGAATTGGTAAAAGAAATTACCGATGACAATGTAAAAGAATTGACTTACCAACCAAATGGTAGTGTTATCGAAGTTTCGGGTGTATATAAAAATCCTAAAACAAGTAAAGAAGAAACAGGAATTCAGTTCTTTTCTCCTTCTGCCATAACAGTAGAGAAATTTTCAAGTATTATTCTTCCTTCAGATACTACAGTATCCGAATTGCAAAAACTTGCTTCTGACCATAAAGCGGAAGTAACTGTTAAGCATGAAAGTTCAAGTGGTATGTGGATTAATATTCTTGTATCCATTGTGCCATTCGGTATTCTTTTCTTCTTCCTATTCTCTATGATGGGAAATATGGGAGGAAATAATAGTCGTAACCCAATGAGTTTTGGACGTAGCAAGGCTAAAGCTGCAAATAAAGAAGATATTAAAGTAAGATTTTCAGATGTTGCTGGAGCTGAGGAAGAAAAACAAGAATTAGTTGAAGTCGTTGAATTCTTAAAAGATCCAAAACGATTTACAAAACTTGGAGCCCGTATTCCAGCAGGTGTTCTTTTGGAGGGACCTCCGGGAACAGGTAAAACTTTGCTTGCTAAGGCAGTAGCCGGAGAAGCAGGTGTTCCATTCTTTAGTATCTCAGGTTCTGACTTTGTAGAAATGTTTGTCGGAGTTGGAGCTAGTCGTGTTCGTTCTCTTTTTGAAGATGCAAAAAAAGCAGCACCAGCTATTATCTTTATTGATGAAATTGATGCTGTTGGACGTCAACGTGGAGTCGGTCTCGGCGGAGGTAATGACGAACGTGAACAAACCTTGAACCAACTTTTGATTGAGATGGATGGTTTTGAGGGTAATGAAGGGATTATTGTCATCGCTGCGACAAACCGTTCAGATGTACTTGACCCTGCCCTTTTGCGTCCAGGACGTTTTGATAGAAAAGTATTGGTTGGCCGTCCTGATGTTAAAGGTCGTGAAGCAATCTTGAAAGTTCATGCTAAGAACAAGCCTTTAGCAGAAGATGTTGATTTGAAATTAGTAGCTCAACAAACTCCAGGTTTTGTTGGTGCTGATTTAGAGAATGTATTGAATGAAGCGGCTCTAGTTGCTGCTCGTCGCAATAAATCGATAATTGATGCTTCTGATATTGATGAAGCAGAAGATAGAGTTATTGCTGGACCTTCTAAGAAAGATAAGACAGTTTCACAAAAAGAACGTGAATTGGTTGCTTACCATGAGGCAGGACATACCATTGTTGGTCTAGTCTTATCGAATGCCCGTGTTGTTCATAAGGTTACAATTGTACCAAGAGGTCGTGCAGGTGGTTACATGATTGCACTTCCTAAGGAAGATCAAATGCTTCTATCTAAAGAAGATATGAAAGAGCAATTGGCTGGCTTGATGGGTGGACGTGTAGCTGAAGAAATTATCTTTAACGTCCAAACTACAGGAGCTTCAAACGACTTTGAACAAGCGACACAAATGGCGCGTGCAATGGTTACAGAGTACGGGATGAGTGAAAAACTTGGTCCAGTTCAATATGAAGGAAATCATGCCATGTTTGGTGCACAAAGTCCTCAAAAATCAATTTCAGAACAAACAGCTTATGAAATTGACGAAGAGGTTCGTTCATTATTGAATGAAGCACGAAATAAAGCTGCTGAAATTATTCAGTCAAATCGTGAAACTCACAAGTTGATTGCAGAAGCATTATTGAAATACGAAACGTTGGATAGTACACAAATTAAATCTCTTTACGAAACAGGAAAGATGCCTGAAACAGTAGAAGAGGAATCTCATGCACTATCTTATGATGAAGTAAAGTCAAAAATGAATGACGAAAAATAACCCAAAGAGAGGCGTATCCTCTCTTTTTTGTGCAGTTGAGGAGGTAAAGGGTGCAGAATGGATGAAATGAACCCAATTAGCTTTTAGATTTGTTAAACTGTATCTAGAAAGGGGAAGATTATGCTTAAAGAATTGTATAAAGAAGTCCAAGGAATTGTATATAAGTGTAGAAATGAATATTACCTTCATTTATTGGAGCTATCGGATTGGGATCAAGAGGGAATGATTTGCTTACATGAATTGATTA
>NZ_KV802697.1:0-254 GCF_001810785.1 Streptococcus sp. HMSC073F11 | reverse complement strand
TGGAGGATTACCCAAGTCCGGCTGAAGGGAACGGTCTTGAAAACCGTCAGGCGTGTAAAAGCGTGCGTGGGTTCGAATCCCACATCCTCCTTTTGTATTAACGCGGGATGGAGCAGCTCGGTAGCTCGTCGGGCTCATAACCCGAAGGTCGTAGGTTCAAATCCTGCTCCCGCAATAAGGCTCGGTAGCTCAGTTGGTAGAGCAATGGATTGAAGCTCCATGTGTCGGCGGTTCGATTCCGTCTCGCGCCATTT
>NZ_KV802696.1:0-244 GCF_001810785.1 Streptococcus sp. HMSC073F11 | reverse complement strand
AAGGTGTCGCAGGTTCGAATCCTGTCTTCCCGATATATGGCGGTGTAGCTCAGCTGGCTAGAGCGTCCGGTTCATACCCGGGAGGTCGGGGGTTCGATCCCCTTCGCCGCTATAATGATCTTGTTGGACCTTTAGCTCAGCTGGTTAGAGCTCTCGGCTCATAACCGAGTGGTCGTAGGTTCAAGTCCTACAAGGTCCATTTGAATAGTATGGAGGATTACCCAAGTCCGGCTGAAGGGAACGG
>NZ_KV802695.1:0-206 GCF_001810785.1 Streptococcus sp. HMSC073F11 | reverse complement strand
GCTTTCGCATCAGCTTTCGCTGCAGTTTTCTCTTCGTCTGTTAAGTCGTTGTTTGCGTTGATTGCTGCTTCCTTAGCTTTTAATGCATCGTCGATTGCTTGTTTAGCCGCTGGCTTAGCTTGCGCTGTTGGACTTACTGAAGATACACTTGTCACTCCATCGTTTTTAGCTTTCTCAACTGCATCGTTTGTTGTTGCGTTGTCGAT
>NZ_KV802694.1:0-581 GCF_001810785.1 Streptococcus sp. HMSC073F11 | reverse complement strand
TCTCAACTGCATCGTTTGTTGTTGCGTTGTCGATTGCTTGTTTCGCTACGTCGGCTTTGGCTTTTGCATCTGCTTTAGCTGCAGTTTTTTCTTCGTCTGTTAAGTCATTATTGGCATCAATCGCGTCATTCTTAGCTTTTAATGCGTCATCAATTGCTTGTTTTGCAGCCGGTTTAGCTGTTGGTGTTGGAGTGACTGATGATATACTTGTCGCTCCGTCATTTTTAGCTTGTTCTACCGCTGCGTTTGTTGTTGCGCTATCGATTGCTTGTTTAGCTGCATCGGCTTTGGCTTTGGCGTCTTCCTTAGCTTTGGCTTTCTCTTCAGCAGTCAAATCGTTATTGGCATCAATCACATCGTTCTTAGCTTTCAATGCGTCATCGATGGCTTGTTTTGCAGCCGGTTTAGCTGTTGGTGTTGGAGTGACTGATGATACACTTGCTGCCCCAGCGTTTTTAGCTTGAGTTACTGCATCGTTTGTTGTCGCGTTGTCAATTGCTTGCTTCGCTGCGTCAGCTTTCGCTTTGGCGTCTTCCTTAGCTTTGGTTTTCTCTTCAGCAGTCAAATCGTTATTGGCATCA
>NZ_KV802693.1:0-801 GCF_001810785.1 Streptococcus sp. HMSC073F11 | reverse complement strand
CTGCAAAACAAGCAATTGATGACGCATTGAAAGCTAAGAACGACGCGATTGATGCCAACAATGACTTAACAGACGAAGAAAAAACTGCGGCGAAAGCTGATGCGAAAGCAAAAGCAGACGCAGCGAAGCAAGCAATCGACAAGGCGACAACAAATGATGCAGTAACGCAAGCTAAAAACGACGGAGCAACATCAGTAGATTCGGTGACTCCAACTCCGGTAGCCAAACCAGCAGCTAAGAAAGCCATCGATGACGCATTGAAAGCTAAGAACGACGCAATTGATGCCAACAACGATTTGACTGCTGAAGAAAAAGCCAAAGCTAAGGAAGACGCGAAAGTCAAAGCCGATGCAGCGAAGACTGCAATCGACAAGGCGACAACAAATGCAGCGGTGGAACAAGCTAAGGCTGATGGAGCAACAAGTGTAGACTCAGTGACTCCAACAGCCCAAGCGAAGCCAGCGGCAAAACAAGCCATCGATGAAGCATTAAAAGCAAAAGAAGCAGCAATAGATGCCAACAATGACTTAACAGCAGAAGAAAAAACAAAAGCTAAAGAAGATGCGAAAGCCAAAGCAGACGCAGCAAAACAAGCAATTGATCAAGCAACAACAAATGCAGCGGTGGAACAAGCTAAGGCTGATGGAGCGACAAGTGTATCTTTAGTAACACCAACAGCGCAAGCGAAGCCAGCTGCAAAACAAGCCATCGATGAAGCATTAAAAGCAAAAGAAGCAGCAATAGATGCCAACAATGACTTAACAGCAGAAGAGAAAGCCAAAGCTAAGGAAGACGCCAAAG
>NZ_KV802692.1:66605-75850 GCF_001810785.1 Streptococcus sp. HMSC073F11 | reverse complement strand
ATCCGCCATAGCTCAGTTGGTAGTAGCGCATGACTGTTAATCATGATGTCGTAGGTTCGAGTCCTACTGGCGGAGTAGTTAAGAAAAAAGAGGTTTAGGCCTCTTTTTTTGTAATTAATAATCTATTTAGTGTTATTTGGTGTGAGATATTTTTGCTGAGTAAAGTTTCAGAGCCCTCCGTTTTCGATCAAGGAGATCTTTTTAGTACTTTAATTGAGGGTAGCGAAGAGGCTAAACGTTGCGGACTGTAAATATGATCCTTCGAGGGGTTCGCATCCTTCCGCTTCCATTATCTTAGTTTTTGAAATTTAGGTAGTATATTTGTTCCTATTCTGTCAACTTTTCCTATTTGTTATCTTTTTGAGGTTGGTATTTGAGCAATTCAGGATTTTATAATAACTGTTTATAATTTTTTGTTAGAATAAGGTCATAAAAAGAAAAGGAGTATATATTTATGCTACAAAGTATTTATGATCAGATGATGGATTTTTATAGAAATATTGAAGAAGAGTATGGTATGTTCTTGGGTGATAATTTTGATTGGGAACATGTTCATTTTAAGTTTTTGATTTATTATCTTGTCCGATATCGTATTGTGAGTCATCGGGATTTTATTGTTTACCATTATCGTGTTGCTTATCGTTTGTATCTTGAAAAATTGATAATGAAACAGGGTTTTGTTGCTTGATGAGACAGTATGAGTTAATTTCCGAACAACTTTTACTTTTTGTGGAAAAATAATGATAAATAGCCGGAATTTTTTCTAAAACATTTTTTAATAGTTGGAAATAGCAAATCTTTCTATTGTTTCTTCTTGATAAAAAGGCGATTTTTTCTTATAATAAATTGTAAGATATAATTGCAGGTGAGAGTCCTGCCATGTATGTGAGAAAGGAAGAGCCTGAGGGCTCAGACAAGATTATGACTTCAGTTGTTGTTGTAGGTACCCAATGGGGTGATGAAGGTAAAGGGAAGATTACAGACTTCCTTTCAGCGAATGCAGAAGTGATTGCGCGTTACCAAGGTGGTGATAATGCAGGTCACACGATTGTGATTGATGGCAAGAAGTTTAAATTGCACTTGATTCCATCTGGGATTTTCTTCCCTGAAAAAATCTCTGTTATTGGGAATGGTATGGTTGTAAATCCTAAATCTCTTGTGAAAGAGTTGAGCTATCTTCATGAGGAAGGTGTTACAACTGATAACTTGCGTATTTCTGATCGCGCGCATGTCATTTTGCCTTATCATATCGAGTTAGATCGTTTGCAAGAAGAAGCTAAGGGCGACAATAAGATTGGTACTACAATCAAGGGAATCGGTCCAGCTTATATGGACAAAGCTGCTCGTGTGGGAATTCGTATCGCGGATCTTTTGGATAAAGACATTTTCCGTGAGCGTTTAGAACGTAACCTTGCTGAAAAGAATCGTCTTTTTGAAAAATTGTATGACAGTAAAGCGATTTCTTTCGATGATATTTTTGAAGAATATTACGAATATGGTCAACAAATCAAGAAATATGTGACAGATACATCTGTTATTTTGAATGATGCGCTTGATAACGGTAAACGTGTGCTTTTTGAAGGTGCACAAGGTGTTATGCTAGATATCGACCAAGGTACGTATCCATTTGTTACGTCATCAAACCCTGTAGCTGGTGGTGTTACGATTGGTTCTGGTGTTGGTCCGAGTAAGATTGACAAGGTTGTTGGTGTATGTAAAGCCTATACGAGTCGTGTTGGAGACGGTCCTTTCCCAACTGAGTTGTTTGATGAAGTGGGAGAACGTATCCGTGAAGTCGGTCATGAATATGGTACAACAACTGGTCGTCCACGTCGTGTGGGATGGTTTGATTCAGTTGTGATGCGCCATAGCCGTCGCGTTTCTGGTATTACTAACCTTTCATTGAACTCTATCGATGTTTTGAGTGGTTTAGATACAGTGAAAATCTGTGTGGCCTATGATCTTGATGGCCAACGTATTGATTACTATCCAGCTAGTCTTGAGCAATTGAAACGTTGCAAGCCTATCTATGAAGAGTTGCCAGGTTGGTCAGAAGATATTACCGGAGTTCGTAATTTGGAAGATCTTCCTGAGAATGCGCGTAACTATGTTCGTCGTGTGAGTGAATTGGTTGGCGTTCGTATTTCTACTTTCTCAGTAGGTCCTGGTCGTGAACAAACAAATATTTTAGAAAGTGTTTGGTCCTAAGAGATTTTTAAGATTTGTTTAAGATAGGTCGGGTATACTATATACAGTTACAAGAAGACCTCCTAACTTGTTGTAACAAATATCCTAAACTTTTCTTTTTCATAATAATCTCCCTATAAAGTCACCGCATTCGGTGGCTTTTTTTGTCTTGGGATTCATGATATAATAATAAAATCGATAAGTAGTAAAAGGGAAATTGATGAATTATACAGTTGAAGAAAAAGAAGTCTTTATGAGGGAAGCTTTGAGAGAAGCTGAGATTGCTCTTGAACACGATGAAATTCCAATTGGTTGTGTGATTGTCAAGGACGGAGAAATCATTGGCCGTGGCCATAATGCGCGTGAGGAACTGCAGCGAGCGGTTATGCATGCGGAAATTATGGCCATAGAGAATGCGAATCTGAGTGAGGAGAGCTGGCGCTTGCTTGATTGCACGCTTTTTGTGACCATTGAGCCGTGTGTCATGTGTAGTGGGGCGATTGGCCTCGCCCGTATTCCAAACGTGGTCTATGGGGCTAAAAACCAGAAATTTGGCGCTGCTGGGAGTTTGTACGATATCTTAACAGATGAGCGTCTCAATCATCGTGTGGAAGTTGAAACGGGAATTTTGGAAGATGAATGCGCAGCTATTATGCAGGACTTTTTTAGAAATAGACGGAAAAAATAATTTTGCTTTTAAAATGAATAGGAATGTGATATAATAAATAGTGGAGCAACAGTTCTGCGTGAAGCGGGTCAGGGGAGGAATCCAGCAGCCCTAAGCGATTTGAATTGTGTGCTCTTTTTTTCGTGCTTTTTCCGAATAAATAAGATAGAATAATCTAGAATAAATGATAATAGAAAAGAGAAGATGATGAAAATTCGTGGTTTTGAATTGGTTTCGACTTTTACAGATAAAAATTTATTGCCCAAGCGTGAGACAGCGCATGCGGCTGGTTACGATTTAAAGGTTGCTGTACGTACGGTTATTGCGCCAGGAGAGATTGTCTTGGTTCCGACAGGGGTTAAGGCTTATATGCAACCGACTGAGGTTCTTTACCTTTATGATCGTTCTTCAAACCCTCGTAAGAAGGGCTTGGTTTTAATTAATTCAGTTGGGGTCATTGATGGGGATTATTATGGCAATCCTGGGAATGAAGGGCATATTTTTGCTCAGATGAAGAATATCACAGACCAAGAGGTTGTTCTTGAAGTTGGAGAACGTGTTGTCCAGGCTGTCTTTGCTCCTTTCTTAATTGCAGATGGAGATATGGCTGATGGCGTTCGAACTGGTGGATTTGGATCGACAGGGCACTAGGATGAAGATTATCTTTGTGCGTCACGGGGAGCCAGATTATCGTGAGTTAGAGGAGCGTTCTTATACGGGATTTGGGATAGATTTGGCACCCTTGTCTGATAAGGGACGGCAGCAAGTCCAGAAATTGAGCACCAATCCTTTACTCCCTTCAGCTGAAATAATCGTATCTTCTGCAGTCACAAGAGCTTTAGAAACGGCTTCTTATGTGGCTTGTGTTACTGGACTTCCTTTGAGAGTGGAACCATTATTGCATGAGTGGCAGGTCTATGAAAGTGGCACAGATAATTTTGAAAAAGCTCGTGCTATATTTCTAGAAAATAATGGGGAGTTACTTCCTAATAGTCCTATTCAATATGAGACAGCTGCGAAGATGAAGTCTCGTTTTCTAGAATGCATGGCTAAGTATCGAGATTACCAGACCGTGATAGTGGTAACTCACAACATGCTCATGCGTCAGTTTGTGACAAATGAGAAGATTGATTTTTGCCAAGTGATTGAGTGTGAGTTAGAAATATAGAAAGAGGTTTATCATCGCAAAGAAAAAAGCGACATTTGTATGTCAAAATTGTGGGTATAATTCACCTAAATATCTGGGGCGTTGCCCCAACTGTGGGTCTTGGTCTTCTTTTGTAGAAGAGGTTGAGGTTGCCGAGGTCAAGAATGCGCGTGTGTCCTTGACAGGGGAGAAAACCAAGCCCATGAAACTGGCTGAGGTGACTTCAATCAACGTCAATCGAACCAAGACGGAGATGGAGGAATTCAACCGTGTACTTGGAGGCGGAGTGGTACCGGGAAGTCTTGTCCTCATCGGTGGGGATCCTGGAATCGGGAAATCGACTCTTCTCCTACAAGTTTCAACACAGCTGTCTCAAGTGGGGACGGTTCTCTACGTCAGCGGGGAGGAGTCTGCCCAGCAGATTAAGCTACGAGCAGAGCGTTTGGGTGATATTGATAGCGAGTTTTATCTCTATGCAGAGACCAATATGCAGAGTGTTCGAGCTGAGGTGGAGCGCATCCAACCAGACTTCCTCATCATCGACTCCATTCAGACTATTATGTCTCCTGAGATTTCAGGAGTGCAGGGGTCTGTTTCTCAAGTGCGTGAGGTGACGGCTGAGCTCATGCAACTGGCCAAGACCAATAATATTGCTATCTTTATCGTAGGGCATGTAACCAAGGAAGGAACCTTGGCTGGTCCGCGTATGTTGGAGCATATGGTGGATACGGTGCTTTACTTTGAAGGGGAGCGCCACCATACCTTCCGTATTTTAAGAGCGGTCAAAAACCGTTTTGGCTCCACTAATGAGATTGGGATTTTTGAGATGCAGTCGGGCGGATTGGTTGAGGTACTCAATCCGAGTCAAGTTTTCCTAGAAGAGCGTTTGGATGGAGCAACTGGTTCATCAATCGTTGTGACCATGGAAGGGACGCGTCCGATTTTGGCGGAGGTTCAGGCCTTAGTAACACCGACCATGTTTGGAAATGCTAAGCGTACAACGACAGGACTTGATTTTAATCGTGCTAGCTTGATTATGGCTGTTTTGGAAAAACGGGCAGGTCTCCTCTTGCAAAATCAGGATGCTTATCTTAAATCTGCTGGCGGTGTCAAATTGGATGAACCTGCCATTGACTTGGCCGTTGCAGTTGCCATTGCTTCGAGTTATAAAGACAAGCCAACTAATCCTCAGGAATGTTTTGTGGGAGAATTGGGCTTGACTGGAGAAATTCGGCGTGTGAACCGTATCGAGCAACGTATCAATGAAGCTGCTAAACTGGGCTTTACTAAGATTTATGTACCAAAGAATTCCTTGACAGGAATCACTCCGCCCAAGGAAATTCAGGTCATTGGGGTGACAACAATTCAGGAAGTTTTGAAAAAGGTTTTTGCTTAATCTGTGACAAATCCTCTTAAAAATGATAAGATAGGAGAAATATTTGACTATCAAATTTTCAAGGAGGGAATCGTGTCGTATTTTGAACAGTTTATGCAAGCCAATCAGGCTTATGTTGCCCTACATGGGCAGTTAAATCTGCCACTTAAACCTAAAACTAGAGTAGCCATTGTGACCTGTATGGACTCACGTCTGCACGTTGCGCAAGCTTTAGGTTTGGCACTTGGGGATGCTCATATCTTGCGGAATGCAGGTGGCCGAGTGACTGAGGACATGATTCGTTCGCTAGTTATTTCCCAGCAACAAATGGGGACAAGAGAGATTGTGGTATTGCACCATACAGACTGTGGTGCTCAGACTTTTGAAAATGGTCCTTTTCAGGAGTATCTGAAAGAGGAACTAGGTGTCGATGTGTCAGACCAAGACTTCTTGCCCTTCCAAGATATAGAGGAGAGTGTGCGCGAGGATATGCAACTCCTTATCGAGTCTCCCTTAATACCAGATGATGTCATTATCTCTGGTGCCATTTACGATGTGGATACAGGAAGTATGATAGTCGTAGAATTATAAATACTTCATTTAGAAAGAAAGTGTATGAAGAAAAACAGTATTTTATTTATTTTTATTTTATTGCTATGTATTGGTTTGCAGTATGAAACCATCTACTATACGGATGGTTCGATGTCAGCTGCGGAATATGGACTAATGGGAGTTTCTATCTTTCTAGCTCTCTTTTACATGATTCCGGCTCTTTATTTCCTTTTCCATATTGGGAAAAAATGGGAATTGCCAAAGAAGGCCTTGATTCTGTCTTTATTGGGTGGGATGTTCCTTTCAGGCTGGTTGTCTAGCTTTGCTAATACCTATATTCATGATTTACTGGGCGTTCTTTTCCCAGATAGTGCATTTTTAAATGCCTTTGAAAGTGCGATTGTGGCTCCTTTGGTAGAAGAACCCTTGAAATTGTTACCACTTGTCTTTGTTTTAGCTTTGATTCCTGTGCGAAAATTAAAATCTTTGTTTTTACTAGGGATTGCTTCTGGTTTGGGATTTCAAATGATTGAGGATATTGGCTATATTCGTACGGATTTGCCAGAGGGATTTGACTTTACTATTTCGAGAATTTTAGAGCGTATCATCTCAGGAATTGCCTCTCACTGGACTTTTTCAGGTCTGGCTGTAGTAGGTGTTTACTTGCTTTACAGAGCCTATAAAGGTCAGAAGGTTGGCAAGAAACAGGGGCTTATTTTCCTAGGTTTAGCCTTGGGAACTCACTTCTTGTTTAATTCTCCTTTTGTTGAATTGGAGACAGAGTTGCCTTTAGCGATTCCAGTGGTTACGGCTATTACTCTCTATGGTTTTTATCAGGCTTATCGTTTTGTTGAGAAACACAATGAGTTGATGAACTAGAATATTTTTTAAAAGAATGATGCAAGGGTACAAATATGGTGCCCTTCTTTTATTTTTGATTGAAAAATAGTGCAAAAAGCGCTACAATGGTAAATGGAAAAATCTTGTGAAAAGCACAAGCGATACATATATACCGGAGGAAATCATGTCTTTTTCTGATTTAAAGCTGTTTGCCCTTTCTTCTAATCAAGAATTGGCAAAACGTGTAGCGCAGGAGATTGGGATAGAGTTGGGGAAATCAAGTGTTCGCCAATTTTCAGATGGAGAGATTCAGGTCAACATCGAAGAATCAATTCGTGGGAAACACGTCTTTATCCTACAATCAACTAGCTCGCCTGTAAATGACAATCTGCTTGAAATTTTGATTATGGTAGATGCTTTGAAGCGTGCGAGTGCAGAATCTGTCAATGTTGTCATGCCTTACTATGGGTATGCACGTCAGGATAGAAAGGCGAGAGCGCGTGAGCCAATCACTTCAAAACTTGTCGCAAATATGCTTGAAGTAGCTGGAGTAGATCGTTTGTTAACCATCGACTTGCATGCTGCGCAGATTCAAGGGTTCTTTGATATTCCTGTGGATCATTTGATGGGAGCTCCTCTGATTGCGGATTATTTTGAGCGTCGTGGCATGGTTGGTTCTGACTATGTGGTTGTCAGCCCAGACCATGGAGGGGTGACTCGTGCCCGTAAGTTGGCAGAATTTTTGAAAACATCTATCGCTATCATTGATAAACGTCGTAGCGTTGATAAGATGAATACCAGTGAAGTCATGAACATCATCGGTAAGGTCGAAGGTAAGACTTGTATCTTGATTGATGATATGATTGATACTGCTGGAACGATTTGTCATGCGGCAGATGCCCTTGCAGAAGCTGGTGCTGTTGAAGTCTATGCAAGCTGTACGCACCCAGTTCTTTCTGGTCCTGCTATGGACAATATCCAAAATTCAGCTATTAAGAAATTGGTTGTTTTGGATACCATCTATCTGCCAGAAGAGCGTTTGATTGATAAGATTGAGCAGATTTCAATCGCTCATCTCCTAGGGGATGCTATTGTGCGTATCCATGAAAAACGCCCACTTTCTCCACTTTTCAGTATTGAGAAAAAGATTTAATGACCAAGCCTGAGATAATTCTCAGGTTTTTTTCGTCTCTTTTGCGAATAAATAGATAGAGTCAGTGAATCTAGTAAAACTAGATTTAATACTCTTCGAAAATCAAATTCAAACCACGTTAACATCACCTTACCTTACTCAAGTACAGCCTGCGGCAAGTTTCCTAGTTTGCTCTTTGATTTTCATTGAGTATAAGACTGTGGTATAATAAAAGGAGGAAAAGGATGATTCTCAGACATCCGGGCATTAGCCCGACCAATGACTTAGTTGCTAAGAAAATCTTTAGCAATCCAGAAATCACTTGTCAATTTATTCGCGATATGTTGGACTTACCAGCCAAAAATGTAACCATTTTGGAGGGAAGCAATATTCACGTCTTGCCTTCCATACCTTACTCGGCGCAGGATTTCTATACCAGTATAGATGTTTTGGCGGAGTTGGACAATGGCACCCAAGTGATCATTGAAATTCAGGTGCATCATCAGAATTTTTTCATCAATCGCCTGTGGGCTTACCTGTGCAGTCAGGTCAATCAAAACCTAGAAAAAATTCGCCAACGAGAAGGTGATACACACCAGAGTTATAAACACATCGCACCTGTTTATGCTATTGCTATCGTAGATAGTAATTACTTCTCGGATGATTTGGCTTTTCATAGCTTTAGTATGCGCGAGGACACGACAGGTGAGGCTTTAACAATTACAAAAAATGGACAAGAAAACTATCTAGTCAAGATAGCATTCTTGGAATTAAAAAAATACAGAGAAACCAGCAAAGACGAGATTCGCAAGCCCTGGTTGGAGTTTTTTGGGAATAAACCCTTTACCCAAGAACCTGAGCGAGTCATCAGTCAAGCAGACCAACTGCTGGACTACAAGAGCTGGTCCGAGGAGGACAGGAAAATGTTTAGTGAACAACGCAGGCGTGAGGAACAAGCCTTGTTAGCACAGGACTATGCCTTGGAACAAGCCGAAGAAAAAGGCTTAGAGCGTGGTATTGAACGTGGTCGAGCTGAGGGAATCAAAGAGGGATTAAAAGTAGGTTTAGTAAATCTAGTTCATCAAGGTCTTCTGACTTCGAAGGTAGCTAGCGAGCAATTAGGTATGACGGTCTCTGAATTTGAGGCACTCTTATAAGACCATCACTAGTAATAGCGTTCTTGGAACTAAAAAATACAGAGAAACCAGCAAAGACGAGGTTCGCAAACCGTGGTTGGAGTTTTTTGGGAATAAACCCTTTACCCAAGAACCAGAGCGAGCTATCAGCCAAGCAGACCAACTGCTGGACTATAAGAGCTGGTCCGAGGAGGACAGGAAAATGTTTA
>NZ_KV802692.1:59878-66505 GCF_001810785.1 Streptococcus sp. HMSC073F11 | reverse complement strand
TCAAAGAGGGATTAAAAGTAGGTTTAGTAAATCTCGTTCGCCAAGGTATTCTGACTTCCGAAGTTGCCAGCCAGCAATTAGGTATGACGGTCGCAGAGTTTGAGGACTTGCTATAAGGTCACATTTTAAATAGTAGAAAGTTTATAAAGTGGCAAGTTATTATCAAAAAACTTGTCATTTTTGCTTGACATTTCGAAGGGGTTATAGGATAATACTACAGAAGTGAGTTCTGTCCAACTGTCTATGTGGATTAAATATGAATGATTTTACTCAAGGATCAAAAAATTGTGAGATTTTCACTTTAATATAGGATATTTTAAGCGTATTCACTCTCACAAAGTTGTTTTTTCACCTTTTTTTCTAAAAATAGGAAAAAACTTTAAAAACTCGAAGAAAACCCTTGACAAATCCTGCAAATATTTATATACTGTATGGTAGTAAGATAGTCTTACGAAAAATATTATAAGAAAAATGAAGGAGATAAAACGATGAAAAAAGTTTTATTGACAAGTGCAGCAGTTGTAGCTGCAGCAGCAGCTCTTAATGCAGCTCCAGTACATGCATACGGAAACTGGACAGGTTGGAATGATGGTGGAGCAGGTTCAGTTAATCCATCTACTACAGCAACAAATCCAGCTGTTAATTTGCCAGCAAACCATGATGGTAACCCAAACAACCGTTTTGGTTACGGTTTTGCAATTGGTGCTAAATACATCCGTTACGACCGTGACGCAGCACATGGATTTAACCGTCATGTTCGTGTAACTGTTGTTGATGGTGGTGGACGTCCAGTTCCAAACGTAGAAGTTGATTTCTTCTTGAAACCTGCTTCAGGTGAAAAGAAACCAGAATACTTCACTGCTACAACTAATCAATCAGGTGATGCTGAACTTCCAACAGTATTCAAAGCTGGTGAAGTGATTCAGTATCGTGTTGCTGCAACAGCTACTGATTTTAAAGAAGCAGTAGAACTTGTTGGTGAATTTACTGTTGAAGCTGGTAACGAATATGCTGGTTCATTGTACACAAATGGTCGTATTGTATTGCCATACAAACTTGATGATCGTGCAGCACAAATTGGTAACGCAACTACAGCTGCTCAATACGGTTGGGCTCAAACAGCTGAAGGTTGGAAATACTTCGAAAATGCTGCAGCTGTTAAAGGTTGGAAACAAGTTGAAGGTAAATGGTACTTCTTTAACGCTGAAGGCGTAATGCAAAAATGGTGGGTTAAAGATGGTAACACTTGGTACTACCTAAATGGTTCAGGTCAAATGCAAACTGGTTGGTTGCAAGACGGTGGTAAATGGTACTTCCTTGAAGCATCAGGTGCTATGAAAGCTAGCCAATGGTTTGAAGTTGCTGGTAAATGGTACCATGTTGATGCTTCAGGTGCTCTTTCAGTAAACACAACTGTTGACGGTTACAACGTAAACGCAAACGGTGAGTGGGTATAATCCGAATAAATGAAATATAAAACAGGGAGATTTTTCCCTGTTTTTTCTTGCATTTATCTTGTATAAGTATTATAATGATTAAAAATAATAGGAGGTTTCCAATGAAATCAAAAGTGTTGAAAATTTTATTAGGTGCAACCTTGGCAGGCACTGCCCTTGTTGGAGCAAGAGTAACTGAAGTGAAAGCTTCGGAAACGAATGTTTATAAGACAGTTGTTTGGGTCACAAAACAGGAAGATGGTAAGGAAAAGGTTTTAAGAGGTGCTCAAACTTATGATTCGTCAAAACCTGAGACATCATCTCCAGGTACTTTTTCAGGATATCAATTTGATACTTCTTCAATAGATGGAACTGTATTAAAGCATTACTTTAAGCCAGCAGTGACTGTAACAGGAGATAAAGTAGATGGACTTTCTGCAAAACCTGACATCTTAAAACCCTTTAAAGATACAGTCAAAGGGACTTCTTGGCTGGTAATGGAATCAGATGGGACTAGTAGAGAATTAAAAGCTTTTCTTCCTGCTAATGCTACCAAAAAAGCTGAAGAAGTTGAACATGGTACATTTAAAGGTTATCGTTTTGTAGAAACAAAGATTGATCAAGATGTTCGGAAACATTGGTTTGTAAAAGATGATAGCATTACAGGAACTGAAAAAATTGAAGATAAACAGACAGGCTGGCAATTTATTACTAATAAATGGTATTTCTTTGATAAAGATGGGATGAAGAAGACTGGCTGGGTGAATGATGGTAGCTGGTATTACCTAGCGGAAGATGGTAGTATGCAAACAGGTTGGAAATTCATTTCTGGTAAATGGTACTATCTTAATAGTGCTGGCTCTATGCAGACAGGCTGGTTAAATCAAGGTGGCAAGTGGTACTATCTGAACTCTGATGGTGCAATGGCTACTGGTTGGAGAAAAGTAGATGGAGTCTGGTACTATCTAAATACTTCTGGTGCTCTGGTTACTGGTTGGTTTCAAGCAGGTAGCAAGTGGTATTATGCCTATAGTTCAGGTGCTCTTGCAGTAAATACAACGATTAACGGCTATACTCTAAATGCAAATGGTGAGTGGGTGTAACATTATACACGGAATAAGTGATAAAGAGGTAAAAAAGATGAAAGCAAAACGTTTTTTAGCAGTGGGAGCTGCAGGAGTTTCATTGTTTGGAGCAAGTGCTTTATTAGCTTCAGTTAGCAATCATAGTGTGGTGTACGCGGATCAAGCACCAGATGGCCAGTTTACTAATGGGACAGTCATGAAATATTTGAATGGTAAATATGGATATGCAGATTTTAATTTTCAAAATGGCTATGTTGCAACTCCAGGTAGTATACCTGGCTATACATATGTAAGAAGTGGTAGGGATGGCCATAATTGGGTTCATTACTTTATTTCCAATTCTGATGCAGCTGCAATGAATAATGGTGCTAACTCAGGAAGTCAAGGTAACAGTTCGACAACAACTAGCACAAATACAGGAACTCAAGGTAATAGTTCAGCAGCAAACACTCAAAAAAATGAGTATAAATGGTTAACGGTTTCTGGGAAATACCAGCTTTATATTAATAATAATCTAGTCAAAGGTTGGCAGACTGTTGATGGTAAGACTTATTATTTTGATGAAAATGGTTTTATGAAGACTGGGATCTTAGAAATCAAAGATAAACGTTATTACTTTGATGAAAATGGCCTTATGAAATCTGGTTGGGTCAATGAAGGTGGTAAGGATTACTATATTACTGATGATGGTTCTAAACCAACTACTGTCATTGCAAAAGGTGAGAAGATTTACTACGTTAAAGAGGGGATTCAACAAACAGGTTTTCAACAGATTGATAAGAAGTGGTATTATTTATTGGCAGACGGTAGCCGTAAAACAGGTCTCGTTCAAGATACAAATAAGAAATGGTACTATATTACAAATGATGGAGAACGTAAAGTTGGTCTCGTAAAAGATAGTGACGGTGCTTATCATTACCTTACTCCAGAAGGTGAACGTAAAACAGGTTCTATCACTATTGACGGCGTGACTTATCGTTTAGCGGATCGTGCTAGTAGCAAGCCAGGTTGGAATAAAATGGATGGCAAATGGTACTATTATGATGCGGAAGATAACATGAAGACAGGTTGGGTTAAAGATGGCTCATGGTACTACTTGGATGCTTCTGGTGTCATGCAAACAGGTTGGCAAAAAATTGATGGGGTATGGTATTATCTAGATGGATCAGGTGCTATGCAGACAGGTTGGTTGAACCAAGGTGGAACTTGGTATTACCTCAATAATTCAGGCGCTATGAAAACAGGTTGGCTAAACCAAAGCGGAACATGGTATTATCTAGATGGATCAGGTGCTATGAAGACTGGTTGGTACCAAGTTGGTGGTAAATGGTATTACTCATACTCATCAGGAGTCTTAGCAGTAAGTA
Organism: Streptococcus sp. HMSC073F11; assembly: GCF_001810785.1. Lineage (GTDB taxonomy): Bacteria > Bacillota > Bacilli > Lactobacillales > Streptococcaceae > Streptococcus. The sequence goes on along the minus strand of NZ_KV802692.1, from coordinate 62,617 downwards.
CAACTATCAATGGTTACACTGTTAATTCTAATGGTGAATGGGTCTAATACGAATCATGCAGAAAGTAAGAGGAATTTCCTCTTACTTTTTTATTGATAGAAGTTCTATTTCTTGATTTTTTCGAAAGAAAATGGTAAAATAACAGCAAAAAGATATTAAAGGTGGTAAATACTTTATGGATAAGAAAAAACTTCTCACTGCTAGCTTGGCTAGTGTAGCCGTTCTTGGAGCAGGTTTCCTTGCTTCTCACCCGTCAGTTGTGAAGGCTGAAGAAGCAGCTTCAACTGCTGTAACTAAAGAAGATGTAGCTGAGTACTTCACTGATTTAGAAAAAAAAGCTGAAGAAGCTATTAATAAAAATGATAAAATTGCTAACAAAGAAGTAGCAATTTTGGAAGCTAAGGCAGCTATTGGTAAAGAAGATTTATTAAAAGCTATTGATGAAAAACAAATCACACCTGAAGATGTATTGAAAGATTTAGCAGAAGCTAGCAAGACTGAATCAGATGAAGCAGAAGCAGGAAAATATGGTGAAAACTATGCACCTCAAGAAGTAAAAGATGCAAAACCTGCCCCAGGTGCTGAATTAGTTCGTAACGAATCTGGTGAAGTTACAGAAGTTAAACCAATCGATGGTAGAAGTGAAATTGATGCTGATGCTCAAGATAAAATCAACAAACGTTTAGACGAAGAAAAAACAGATGTTAAAGATGCTGAAGAAAGACTAGCTGCAGCTAATCATGATGAAAAAGAAGCTGAATCTAACAGAGAAGAAGCTAAGGTAGCTGTAGAATCAGCTAAAGAAAATGTTAAAGCAGCTCAAGAGGAATTGGCAGCTGCAAAAGATCCTAAATCAAAAGAGGAAGCTGAGAAAACTTTAAAACAAGCTGAGCAAGATTTGAAAGATGCTGAAGATGCATTGGAACAAGCAGATGAAGATTATTATTCATATGTTGCAGATCGTGAAGCTGAAGAAGTTCGTTTGGCAACACGTAATATTGCAAAATTAAAAGCTGAAGGAAAAGATACAACAGAGGCAGAAAAAGAACTTGATCTTGTATTAAATGGAGTAGAACCACTTGTACAACCAGAACTTCCTCTTTATGTTGAATCAGAGCAACCTAAATTACCAAATGATGGTGGCCCTTACCCAGGTGATCGTTATATTATTAACAAACCAGCAGCAACACCAGCAGGGACTCCAGCAACAACACCAGCAGGGACTCCAGCAACAACACCAGCAGATGCTCCAGCAGCAACATCAGCAGATGCTCCAGCAGCAACATCAGCAGATGCTCCAGCAACTCCTGCGGTTGCACCAACTGTAGCAGGAACTAGCCAAGACAATACTTATCAAGCTCCAGCTGCGAAAGCAGAAGATAAGAAAGAACTTCCAAATACTGGTGGTAAAGATAATGCAGCAGTTGCATCATTAGGATTCCTCGGATTGCTCCTTGGTGCCCTTCCATTTGTGAAACGCAAAAACTAATTAGTTGAAGATATAAAAGAGAAGGATTTATGACCTTCTCTTTTTTGTGTGATATGGGATATAGTAAGAGTTCTGTCGAAAATAAAAAATGAACAAAACGATGTTTCAGTTTTGTTCATTTTTATGTTATTTTATAAACTTACAAGAGCTCCTCAAACTCAGCGACGGCCATGCCTAATTGCCGGCTGGCAACCTTGGGAGTCAGAAGACCTTGGTGGACTAGATTTACTAAAGCTACTTTTAATCCCTCTTCGATACCCTCAGCTCGACCACGATCTAAACTTTTTTCAATACCTTCCGCCCTAGCTGTTTCCAAAGCATAGTCATGTGCTAACAAGGCTTGTTCTTCACATCTGCGTTGTTCACTAAACATCTTCCTGTCCTCCTCGGACCAACTTTTGTAGTCTAGAAGTTGGTCTGCTTGGCTAATGGCTCGCTCAGGTTGTTGAGTAAAGGGTTTATTACCAAAAAACTCCAACCACGGCTTGCGAACCTCGTCGTTGCTGGTTTCTCTGTACTTTTTAGTTCTTATTTGTGATGCTCCTTCAATAGTTCTTCAAACTCAGCGACGGTCATGCCCAACTGCTGGCTGGCAACCTCGGAAGTCAGGAGACCTTGGCGAACCATGTCTAAGAAGGCAAAAAGTTTCCCTTCTTCCCTTCCTTCAACTTTCCCACGCTCTAAGCCTTTTTCTTCAGCTTGTTCCAAGGCATAATTCTGAGCCAATAACGCTTGTTCTTCACGCATACGTATTTGACTAAACATTTTTCTGTCCTCCTCGGACCAGCTCTTATAGTCCAGAAGTTGGTCTGCCTGACTGATGGCTCGCTCGGGTTGTTGGGTAAAGGGCTTATTCCCGAAAAACTCCAACCAGGGCTTGCGAACCTTATCTTTGCTGGTTTCTCTGTATTTTTTAAGTTCTAAGAAAGCCATCTTTACTAGATGATTTTCTTGTCCATTGTTTGTAATTGTTAAAGCCTCACCTGTCGTGTCCTCGCGCATACTAAAGCTATGGAAAGCCAAGTCATCTTGGAAGTAGTTGCTATCCACGATTGCGATAGCGTATACTGGTGCGATGTGTTTGTAACTTTGATGAGTATTGCCTTCTTGCTGACGAATTTTTTCAAGGTTTTGATTGACCTGACTGCACAGGTAAGCCCATAAACGATTAATGAAAAAATTCTGATGATGAACTTGGATTTCAATGATTACTTGAGTGCCATTGTCCAACTCCGCCAAAACATCTATAC
>NZ_KV802692.1:0-59778 GCF_001810785.1 Streptococcus sp. HMSC073F11 | reverse complement strand
CATCTATACTGGTATAGAAATCCTGCGCTGAGTAGGGCAGGGAAGGCAAGACGTGAATGTTACTTCCCTCCAAAATAGTCACATTTTTTGCTGGTAAATCTAGCATATCGCGGATAAATTGACAAGTGATTTCTGGATTATTAAAGATTTTCTTAGCAACCAAATCATTGGTTGGGCTGATGCCCGGATGTCTTAGAATCATCCTTTTCTTCCTTTTATTATACCACAGTTTTAAATCTAGGTTTCCTAGATTCTCTGGCTCTATCTATTTATTCGGAAAAAGGATGAAAAATATTGGGTATGGCTCTTCCCAATGGTATTTTTTGGTGCTTTCCTTTATAATGGGTGTATGGATAAGAAAAAATTATTATTGATTGATGGGTCTTCTGTTGCTTTTCGGGCGTTTTTTGCGCTATATCAGCAGTTGGACCGTTTTAAGAATGCGGCTGGCTTGCATACCAATGCGATTTATGGCTTTCAGTTGATGTTGAGCCATTTGTTGGAGCGGGTTGAGCCGAGTCATATTTTGGTGGCTTTTGATGCGGGAAAGACGACCTTCCGTACAGAGATGTATGCAGACTACAAGGGTGGTCGTGCTAAAACTCCAGATGAGTTTCGTGAGCAATTTCCCTTCATTCGTGAGTTGCTAGATCATCTTGGGATTCGCCACTATGAGTTGGCCCAGTATGAAGCAGATGATATCATCGGGACCCTAGGTCGCTTGGCTGAGAAGGATTCTTTTGAAGTGACTATTGTCAGCGGAGACAAGGACTTGATCCAGTTGACGGATGAGCATACGGTGGTCGAGATTTCCAAGAAAGGTGTGGCTGAGTTTGAGGCCTTTACGCCAGACTATCTCATGGAAAAGATGGGCCTCACACCAGCTCAGTTCATTGATCTTAAGGCTCTTATGGGGGATAAGTCTGATAATATCCCTGGTGTCACTAAGATCGGTGAAAAGACGGGTATCAAGCTCTTGCTAGAACACGGTTCGTTAGAGGGTATTTATGAAAATATCGATGGGATGAAGGCTTCTAAGATGAAGGAAAATCTCATCAATGACAAGGAACAAGCCTTCCTGTCTAAAACCTTGGCGACCATTGAGACTCAGGCACCGATTGAGATTGGCCTTGATGATTTGCTTTATAGTGGACCAGATGTGGAAAATCTCGGGAAATTCTACGATGAGATGGGCTTCAAACAGCTCAAGCAAGCTTTAAATGTGTCATCAACGGATGCGCCTGAAAGTTTGGATTTCACTATCGTTGACCAAGTCAGTCAAGACATGCTGAGCGCCAACTCTATCTTCCACTTTGAGCTTTTTGGTGAGAATTACCATACAGATGACTTGGTTGGTTTTGCCTGGTCCTGTGGGGATAAACTTTACGCTACAGACAAACTTGAGCTCTTGCAGGAGCCGATTCTCAAGAATTTTCTAGAAAAAACACCTCTGAAAGTGTATGACTTTAAGAAAGCGAAGGTTCTTTTAAATCGTTTGGGCTTGAATTTGCAGGCCCCTGCTTTTGACAGTCGTTTGGCCAAATACCTCCTCTCTACTGTCGAGAACAATGAAATTTCAACCATTGCGAATCTCTATGGCCAGACTTATTTGGCTGATGATGAGACCTTCTACGGTAAGGGGGTCAAGAAAGCTATCCCTGAGAGAGAGAAATTCTTGGAGCACTTGACTCGCAAGGTTGCTGTATTGGTTGAGACGGAGCCTGTTTTGCTTGAAAAACTCAGTGAACACGGGCAGTTAGATCTTCTCTATGACATGGAGCAACCTCTGGCTTTTGTCCTTGCCAAGATGGAAATTGCTGGAATCAAGGTTAAAAAAGAAACCCTACTTGAGATGCAAGCTGAAAATGAGATTGTCATTGAGCGACTCACCCAAGAGATTTATGAGCTGGCTGGTGAGGAATTTAATATCAACTCACCTAAACAGTTGGGCGTACTTCTCTTTGAAAAACTGGGACTTCCTCTAGAATACACCAAGAAAACCAAGACAGGTTACTCGACAGCAGTGGATGTGCTGGAGCGTCTGGCTCCTATTGCACCGATTGTCAAAAAAATTCTAGACTACCGTCAGATTGCTAAGATTCAATCGACTTACGTGGTTGGCTTGCAGGATTGGATTTTAGATGATGGCAAGATCCACACGCGCTATGTGCAAGATTTGACTCAGACTGGGCGTTTGTCTAGTGTAGATCCAAACTTGCAAAATATCCCTGTTCGCTTGGAACAAGGTCGCCTCATTCGTAAGGCTTTTGTGCCAGAGTGGGAGGATAGTGTCCTTCTTAGCTCCGACTATTCACAGATTGAGTTGCGCGTTTTGGCGCATATCTCTAAGGATGAGCACTTAATCAAGGCCTTCCAAGAGGGAGCAGATATCCATACTTCGACAGCTATGCGTGTCTTTGAAATTGAACGTCCTGAGGATGTGACGCCAAACGACCGTCGCAATGCCAAGGCTGTCAACTTTGGAGTGGTTTACGGGATTTCAGATTTTGGTTTGGCGAACAATCTTGGTATTAGTCGTAAGAAGGCCAAAGCCTACATTGATACCTACTTTGAGCGTTTTCCTGGGATTAAAAACTATATGGAAGAAGTGGTACGTGAAGCGCGTGACAAGGGATATGTAGAGACCCTCTTCAAGCGTCGTCGAGAGCTACCAGATATAAATTCGCGCAACTTTAACATTCGTGGCTTTGCAGAGCGAACTGCTATTAACTCTCCTATCCAGGGTTCTGCGGCGGATATTCTCAAAATTGCTATGATTCAGCTAGACAAAGCTCTAGTTGAAGGTGGCTATCAGACCAAGATGCTCTTGCAAGTGCATGATGAAATCGTCCTTGAAGTTCCGAAATCAGAACTAGCAGCTGTCAAAGTACTAGTGAAACAAACCATGGAAGAAGCCATCCAACTCAGTGTTCCCCTTATCGCAGATGAAAATGAAGGGGCAACCTGGTACGAGGCTAAATAAAAAGGGGGCTAGTCCTCCTTTTTTGTAGTCAAAATCTGCAAGCCTTTTCAAAATGTGCTATACTGATGAAAAAGGAGGATTTCTATGAGTCAAGAATTTATCAATCCAAGTGATGGCGTGATTCGTCAGTATCTAGCAACGAGTAAAACCCTTGCTGTGGTGGGCCTGTCAGACCGTGAGGAAACAACGAGCAATCGAGTAACTAAGGAAATGCAGGCTCGGGGTTATAAAATCATCCCAGTCAATCCCAAGGCGGCAGGTGGCGAAATCTTGGGTGAAAAGGCTTATGCTAGCCTAGCTGAGATTCCTTTTCCTGTAGATATTGTCAATGTTTACCGTCGCAGTGAGTTTCTGCCTGATGTGGCGCGTGATTTTCTCAAGGCTGATGCTAAGATTTTTTGGGCACAACTAGGACTTGAAAGTCTAGAGGCGGAAGAAATCTTGCGTGCTGGTGGATGCGATGACATTGTAATGAATCGTTGCATCAAGAGAGAACATACTCGCTTGATTGAGGAAGCATAAGAAAAAGGTAGCTGATGGGCTACCTTTTGTGTTAGAAAATGCCGATAAGGGTCTGCATACCAAGACTGGTAAGGATGATGGCAATCCAGCAGATGGCTCCGAGGACAATGGATTTTCCGCTGGATTTGACCATAGCGACCAGATTTGTTTTGAGTCCGATAGCACTCATGGCCATGATAATGAGGAATTTGGAAAGTCGTTTGAGTGGGGTAAAGAAACTACTGGACACACCGAGAGAGGTCAGTAGGGTGGTTAGGAGAGATGCGAGGATAAAGTAAAGGATAAAAAGCGGGAAGACTTTTTTCAGTTGTAAGCCTTGCTTATTTTTTTGCTCGCGACTTTGCCAGTAGGAGAGAAAGAGAGTGATGGGGATAATAGCTAGAGTACGTGTGAGTTTGACAATGGTTGCGGATTCGAGGGTATTGGTCTGATAGAGACTGTCCCAGGCGCTAGCTGTGGCTGTTACAGAGGAAGTATCATTGACCGCAGTTCCTGCAAAGAGGGCGAAGCCGTCATTGGATAGATGAAGCCAGGTTCCTAGCGTTGGAAAGATAAGTGCAGCAAGGACATTGAAGAAAAAGATAACGGAGATGGCTTGGGCTACTTCCTTTTCCTTAGCATGGATAACGGGCGCTGTCGCCGCAATGGCAGAACCCCCACAGATAGAAGAACCTACTCCAATCAAGGTGGCCAGTTTTGTGTCCAGTGCAAAGAAGCGCTGGAAGAGATAGGCAACAATCAAGGCTATTGAGATGGTGGACAGAATGACAGGGAGTGAAGATTGCCCAACTGCGAAGACTTGCGAGATATTGAGACCAAAACCAAGCAAGATAACGGCATATTGGAGTAATTTCTTGGAACTAAAGGTCAAACCCGCATCCAGTTGTTTATAAGGCGAGAGAAAGGGATGGAGAAGCATGCCTATGAAAATTGCAAAGACAGGCGCGCCAATAACAGGGAAGAATCCTCCTAAGTACCAAGATACGATGGAAATGAGAAGGCAGGCCAAGATGCCTGCTCCATTTTTTGATAGAAATGACATAAAAACCTCCAAATAGAATCTGTTACCATTATAGACCTGTAAAGAGGAAAAGTAAAATAGAAAGTGGAGCTAACAATTATTTGACAAGTAGTGCTAATTATGTAATAATAATCCTACAAGAACTGTAACGAAGTCTTGGCAAAAACAAAAATACCAGAGCTCCACCTCTGGTATTTCTTTTTGTCCAGTTACATTAAAACTAAACTCAGGTTATATTTTTTTGTCGCGCTTATCTAACCACTTTCTGACTATCCACTCAGAAATGACATTACCGGTAATAGTAATCAGTAATGGTGCTAGAATAACTGTAACGAAGATTAGCAAAAACTCACCTCCAAACTAAGTTCGTTAGTGGAGTTGCGACAAATCCATTTTAACATACTTCAATTTGTCATGCTAGCGTTATTCTATCATGTATTTTTGCGGTCGGGGGGCTTTTGTAGTATAATAGAGATACGTTTTGAAAGTAGGAGGTATCTATGGACTTAACTAAGCGCTTTAATAAACAGTTAGATAAGATTCAAGTTTCGTTGATTCGTCAATTTGACCAGGCTATTTCGGAGATTCCTGGGGTCTTGCGTTTGACCTTGGGGGAGCCTGATTTTACAACGCCAGATCATATCAAGGAGGCGGCCAAGCGAGCGATTGATCAGAACCAATCCTACTATACAGGGATGAGTGGTCTGCTGACTCTACGTAAGGCGGCCAGTGACTTTGTTAAGGAAAAGTACCAACTGGACTATGATCCTGAAAATGAAATCTTGGTTACAATTGGGGCGACAGAGGCTTTATCTGCTACTTTGACGGCTATTTTGGAAGAGGGAGACAAGGTACTTTTGCCAGCTCCTGCCTATCCAGGTTATGAACCGATTGTCAATCTAGTTGGGGCAGAGATTGTCGAGATTGACACAACTGAAAATGGTTTTGTCTTGACTCCTGAAATGTTGGAGAAGGCCATTTTGGAGCAGGGTGACAAGCTCAAGGCGGTTATTCTCAACTATCCAGCCAATCCGACAGGAATTACCTACAGTCGGGAACAATTGGAGGCCTTGGCAGCTGTTTTACGCAAGTATGAGATTTTTGTTGTCTGTGATGAGGTTTACTCAGAATTGACCTACACAGGCGAAGCCCATGTGTCTCTGGGAACCATGTTGAGAGATCAGGCTATTATTATCAATGGTCTATCTAAATCGCATGCCATGACAGGTTGGCGTTTGGGTCTGATTTTTGCTCCTGCAGCCTTTACAGCTCAGTTGATTAAGAGTCACCAGTACTTGGTTACTGCCGCAAATACTATGGCTCAACATGCTGCGGTGGAGGCCTTGACGGCTGGTAAAAACGATGCGGAACCGATGAAGAAGGAATACATCCAGCGTCGGGATTATATTATCGAGAAAATGACTGCTCTTGGTTTTGAGATTATCAAACCAGACGGTGCCTTCTATATCTTTGCTAAGATTCCAGCAGGATATAATCAAAATTCTTTCGCTTTTCTGAAGGATTTTGCTCAGAAGAAGGCTGTTGCCTTTATCCCTGGTGCAGCCTTTGGGCGTTACGGGGAAGGTTATGTTCGCCTGTCTTATGCGGCTAGTATGGAGACTATCAAAGAAGCCATGAAACGACTTGAGGAGTACATGAGAGAAGCATGATTCAGTCTATCACGAGTCAAGGCTTGGTGCTCTACAATCGTAATTTTCGTGAGGATGACAAGCTCGTCAAGATTTTTACAGAGCAGGCTGGTAAGCGGATGTTTTTCGTTAAACATGCTGGCCAGTCTAAGCTGGCGCCGGTTATTCAGCCCTTGGTGCTGGCTCGATTTCTCTTACGAATCAATGATGATGGGCTCAGTTACATTGAGGACTATCATGAGGTGATGACTTTTCCCAAGATTAATAGCGATCTCTTTGTCATGGCCTATGCGACCTATGTGGCAGCTCTTGCAGATGCTAGTTTGCAGGACAATCAGCAGGATGCTCCCTTGTTTGCTTTTTTGCAAAAGACTTTGGAGTTGATGGAAGAGGGTTTGGATTATCAGGTCTTGACCAATATTTTTGAAATTCAAATCTTGACTCGATTTGGGATCAGCCTCAATTTTAATGAGTGTGTCTTTTGTCATCGGGTTGGTCAGGCTTTTGACTTTTCTTTCAAATATGGAGCCTGTCTCTGTCCAGAGCATTATCATGAAGATGAGAGACGTTGCCATCTCAATCCCAATATCCCTTATCTGCTCAATCAATTTCAAGCCATTGATTTTGAGACTTTGGAGACCATTTCGCTCAAGCCTGAAATCAAGCAAGAACTACGCCAATTTATGGATCAACTCTACGAAGAGTACGTTGGGATTCACCTAAAATCAAAGAAATTTATTGATTCCCTAGCAGACTGGGGACAATTACTAAAAGAGGAAAAGAAATGAAAAAAATCGCAGTAGATGCCATGGGGGGCGATTACGCACCTCAGGCCATCGTTGAGGGTGTCAATCAAGCCCTAGCTGACTTTTCAGATATCGAGGTTCAACTCTACGGAGATGAAGCTAAAATCAAGCAATATCTGACAGCGACAGAGCGCGTCAGCATTATCCATACGGATGAAAAGATTGATTCAGACGATGAACCTACGAGAGCTATTCGGAAGAAGAAAAATGCCAGTATGGTCTTGGCAGCTAAGGCTGTCAAAGAAGGCGAAGCAGACGCTGTTCTCTCGGCTGGGAATACAGGTGCTTTACTAGCAGCAGGATTTTTCATCGTGGGTCGTATCAAGAATATCGACCGTCCTGGACTTATGTCAACCTTGCCGACTGTAGATGGGAAGGGGTTTGACATGCTGGACCTCGGTGCCAATGCGGAAAATACAGCCCAGCACCTCCATCAATACGCGGTTCTAGGATCCTTCTATGCTAAAAATGTCCGTGGAATTGCGCAACCACGTGTTGGCTTACTTAACAATGGAACAGAAAGTAGTAAGGGTGACCCGCTTCGTAAGGAAACTTACGAATTACTAGCAGCTGATGAAAGTTTAAACTTTATCGGAAACGTGGAAGCACGTGATTTGATGAATGGCGTTGCGGATGTTGTTGTGGCAGATGGTTTCACGGGAAACGCTGTGCTCAAATCCATTGAAGGGACAGCTATGGGAATCATGGGATTGCTCAAGACAGCTATTACAAGTGGTGGGCTTCGAGCGAAACTAGGAGCCCTACTTCTCAAGGATAGCCTCAGAAGTTTGAAAAAACAGCTCAACTACTCAGATGTTGGTGGAGCGGTCTTGTTTGGTGTCAAGGCACCGGTTGTCAAGACTCATGGCTCAAGCGATGCCAAGGCTGTTTATAGTACAATCCGCCAGATTCGTACCATGCTAGAAACAGACGTAGTTGCCCAGACTGCGCGTGAATTTTCAGGAGAATAAAAGAGATGACAGAAAAAGAAATTTTTGACCGTATTGTGACCATTATCCAAGAGCGACAGGGAGAGGACTTTGTCGTGACAGAATCCTTGAGTCTGAAAGACGATTTGGATGCTGACTCAGTTGACTTGATGGAGTTTATCTTGACACTGGAAGATGAATTTAATATCGAAATCAGCGATGAGGAAATTGACCAACTCCAAAGTGTAGGAGATGTGGTTAAAATCATTCAAGGAAAATAGCAATCGGAGTTCCAAGGCATTTGCTTTGGAATTTTTTATTTGGTTCAAGTGACCGTTTAGGAACATATTTAGTCTTTCTAGGGACAGTAGAAATCTGAGGAGAAATAAGGGATATAATGGAGTCAGAAAAAATCAATCTCCAAAAAGGGGATAAGAAATGAAGATCGAATGAAAATATCAATTGATTTCTACTAAAAGTGTTAATATAGTCATAATTTTAATTGACTTTCCTTTTTTACAGGACTATAATGTAGATATAAAAAAGGATTTATTTTATAGTTGTGGGAAGGTGATGGCTATGTACTTTTTATAAACTAGTCTCTATCTTATGTTCATGGAAATTTTAGGAGGTCTTAGTGGTTCAAGTTAATGAACCTGACATCTATTTTGACTTCGTTTCTATTGGATTTTCTTGCTTTGGATTTATCTATTTTAGGAGGAAATGGCTATGAAAAAATCTAAACTACTCACACTTGGTTTGCTTGCAGGTGCTGGCCTACTATTGTCTATCAATCAAGTACAGGCTGCAGATACTTGGGTTAAAAATGGTGCTGACTGGAATCTTTCTCAAGATGGCAGCCTCGCTAAAAACAAATGGGTGCAAAATGCTGGCTCTTGGTACCATTTTGACGGTTCTGGTAAAATGCAGACAGGCTGGCTCAAAGATGGTAACACCTGGTATTCACTAGCAGATAGTGGTGCTATGCGCACAGGCTGGTACAAGGAAGGTAGCACCTGGTACTCACTTGCAAATAGTGGCGCTATGCGTACTGGTTGGTACAAAGAAGGGTCTACATGGTATTACCTCAAAGACAGTGGCGCTATGGCAACAGGATGGGCGACTGCAAATGGTCAATGGTCTTACTTTGAAAAATCAGGTGCTATGGTCGCAGATAGAGCTGTTCCAGCAAGCGATGGGGAAAGTTATGTCATTGGTAAGGATGGTTATATGTTAACCAGACTCCCAAGTCAGGTTGAACAATCTCAAGCGGATGATACAATTATCAGAAATATTGTTACTTTGTCTGACGGGTATGATTATTATCTTATTTATACAAAAAATGGAGTCATTGTTGAAAAGAATGCCTGGTACATCAAACCAGAGTTTAAAAAGTTTTCTAATAAATATGGGGATTACGTTTCCAATACGATGTTGGCTTTAACAGATAATAAAGATCAAGGACAGGAAATTGATCCTAAAGCTGTTATTCGTAATTTCCAAAATCTACCAGGTCGATATTACTTTGGAGCAGATGGTCGTAGAGTATTACCACTTCCAGAGATGACAACTAGATCAGAAATCAAAAAAGTTGGCAATGATCTTTATCTAGAAGACCCAGGTGTACGACTTCGATTTGATAACTTCACAATCAATAACAATAAACTATACTATTTAGATAATGGACAAGGTAAGCTCAAAACAGGTTACTTTGTACTGATTGATGATGGTATGGCTACAACCCACTATCATTTCCTTGTATATGCAGACCAATCTGGTGAGGTTCTTAAGATGAAACGCTTGCCATCAAGGTTTTCAGATTATTTTGACAAAGAAATCGATGGTTTCTATGGTCAAAAAATTAAGATTACACAGCCAAATAAGTATGAATATTACAAGGTTCTTGTGGTAAAATAAATAGATAAGCAATCTTCACAACGAATATAAAAAATAAAACGTGCAAATCATTTTCAAGAGGCTTTAGATTTCTTGTATTTTAAAAGAAACTAAAGCCTTTTGTGGATTTATCGTTTTTCAGAAAGTATGAAAAACTAGAGAGTTGTATCGGGGAGATAAATATTATTTCGCTTAAATAAATTAGGAGTCGTTTTATTCTATGATTATTTTAGAATTCTTAGCTTCTGTGCTATATATTCTGTTGGTAGTCGTTTCAACCATGGTGCCTACTATTTATTTGGGCGCTCAAATTTCCCCAGAATTTTATAAAAAACGTTATTGGATCATTGTATTTTTCATTAGTTTATCCACTCGTCAAACATTTGGAGAATTATTTCATATAGGAATCCTTCTCTTCTTTTACTGTATTTTTTTACTCGTATTGCATAAGAGAAAAGTAGAAGCTCTTTTTCTTTCTCTATATCTTTTTCTCTTCTTTCAAAGTATTCGTTATTTATTTGTGACAATCTGGCTTCGTATATTATCTGGTGAGAGCTGGTTGTTTTTAGATGAGTTTTCGACGCTATATATATCTATATTTGATTTATTATCAATATTTCTATGTTGTAAAATTATGAAGCGTTGGTCTTTGGATTTGGATTTATTTTTTTCAGATGCTTTCAAAACCCACTATCATAAGAGTTTTTTCATTATTCTACCTCTGACTGGATTTAGGATATTCTCTTCGTTTATGACCAATAGAAATAGTTCTTTCTACGTTCGTTTTGACACAACCATTTCTCTCCTGATTTTCATTCTCTTTTTCTCTTGGCTCTTTTATATCAAGCATTTGGAGCAGGTTTATCGTGATGAGCAAACCATTCAGAGACAGGAAGATGAAAATCGTTCCTTGCAAGGGATGGTGGATAAGCTGGGTCATCTCTATGATGAGGTTCGAGGTTTCCGTCATGATTTTGCAGGAATTGTCGCTAGCATGGAGCCTGCTATAGCGAATCAAGATATGGCTGAGGTGTCTACCATTTATCAAGATGTCTTTCTAAAGACAAATGAAAAGCTGAGGAAGGCGGATTACACGGCCTTTAATCTCCACAATATCCATGATATAGCTATTCGCAATACCTTGGCAAAAGCCATGATTGTGGCAGATAATCAGGGGATTCATTTTAGTTTGGAGACGGTGGGGGTCGTAGAAGAGCTGGCTTTGCCTATGTTGGAGGCTATCCGTATCCTTTCTATCCTCACGACAAATGCCTTAGAGGCAGCCAGTGAGGCTGAAAATCCGCAGATTCGGGTTGCTTTGTTGGCAGGTGATAGGAGTGTCCGTTTTATCATTGAAAACACTCGTAAGAAAGAAGAATTGAATCCCAGCATTCTCAGTCAAAAGGGTTACTCTACCAAGGGAAACCACAGTGGACTGGGCTTGGCAACCTTGGAGGACATGGTTTTTCATTATGATTTAAACTTAGATACCCAGCTAGGAGAGACGACCTTTAGACAAGATTTAGAATTGCCATTTAAGGATGAGAAACGAGAGGGAGAGGAATGAGAATTTTAGTTTTAGAAGACGACAGAGTCCAGCAGGGGCGTATAGAGCAGACTTTACTAGATATTGGTCGCTCTCGCAATTTGAGATTGGAAATTGATATTGCCAAAAACTATGGAGACGTTGAAAAGTATTCACAGTATTTTGACCATTACCAGCTCTATTTATTAGATTTAGAGATTGATGGAGAGCGTGAACGGGGTTTTCAGGTTGCTCAACAGGTTCGGGAGCGGGATCCTTTTACAAGCATTGTCTTTGTGTCCACGCACTCGGAGGCCTTGCCTCTAGCTTTTCGCTATCACTTGTCTGCCTTGGATTTTATTTCCAAGGATCAGCCTGAGGAGAATTACCGTCATCAGCTGGAGCGCTGTCTGGACTATGTACTGGCAGTGGACAAGAGGGAAAATATGCGTCTCTTCACCTATAGTTTTGAGGGAAGACGGGGCTTTACTCTGCCCTACCATGAGATTTTAGCCTTTGAAACCTCAGTGGAATCCCATCGTATCAAGGTCTATTATGCCAATCATTCTATCAAGACCATTTATGGCAGTCTCAAGGATATCGCTGCTAAGGCTGAAAAAGATTACTTTGTCTATGCCAATCGCAATACGTTGGTCAGTTTACATGCCATTGAAGAGATGACTGCGACAGAAGTGACCCTGTTAGAAGGCTTGCACTTCCCCGTATCACGAACAGCCAGAAGAACTCTTAAAAAACATCTCAATGTCTAATATCTGTTAGACTTGAATCAAATTATCAATAAGAATGTCGGAAAATTTTCTGATATTCTTATTTTTTTGACTTCTTTTTCGAATAGATAAGTAAGAGGAAAAGGAAAGGAGCCTAGTTCATGTATCTACCAATCTTGTATCCGTGGTTTATTAAATTATTTTTTAAATAAAATTTGATTTAGTTGTTTATTTTCGAATTGTTTTTCGAATAGATAAGTAAGAGGAAAAGGAAAGGAGCCTGGTTTATGTATCTACCAATCTTGTATCCGTGGTTCATTAAATTATTTTTTAAATAAAATTTAATTTAGTTGTTCATTTTCGGATTGTTTTTCGAATAGATAAGTGAGAGGGAAAAAAGAAAGGAATAAAATAATGAAAGAACATTATTATGGATTTGTTGAGCTGACTTCGGAAGAATTGACCGATATTCAAGGTGGAGAAAATTGGACGAAGACACTTGCAGATTGGTACGTTGGATTTCGTAGAGGTTTAGGTTTTTAGGGGATAAGCGATGAATGAAATGAATGATAAGTGTACTATTGAAGTATTAAAGGAAAGCGACTTAGCCTTGCTGGTGGGTGGTAGCAAGGAAAGTTATCAACGGGGTTTAATTACAGGTCTATTGTTACGTAGTGTATTTATTGGAACTCCATTTTTTAGAGGATAAGATTTAGAAAAAATAGAATAAGAGGAGAAAAAGATGACAAATTTTGACAAAATGGAACAGAACTTTGTAGCTCTTACAGAAGAAGAGTTGATGAATGTAGATGGGGGAATTGCACCAATTATTATTGGTGGTGTAGTTATTAGTTGGAAATTAATTGGAGGTGTAGCTGCGCTTGCTACAGCTTCAGCAGGTGCAGGCATAGCTGCAGGATATTATGCTAATCGACCATAATTTTGGATTTATATATGAGATTTGTTAAATTAATGCTGAAGATTTGGCCTGAGCTTATGGTATTACTTAGTTCAATATCTTATACAATTATCAGGTTGGTAGCTGATGTGAATAAGCTACCCTTACCTACATGGTTTGATGATTTTAATATACCAACAATTTCATTGTTTTTAATGGTATTCATTTTATTATATAGAAGTAAAGGAGAAAAGAATGGATAAATTTCAAGTAGTTGATGAGAAAGATTTGCAAGTAATTGAAGGAGGAATTGAACCTATTTCGATTATATTTGGCCTAAGTGCTATTGCATTTGGCGCATTTGGGGCTGGTTACACATTTGGTTCAGATTTGGCTCGTCGTGGGCGTTAGATAATGAACAGTCGCAATCTTAATCTCAATACATTGTTACCTAAATTAGCCACGATATGTCCTTTGTTGGGAATAACTCTTAATGTCGCGCTTCATGTGATTCGTACAGGTTCGTTAGTATCCTTTAATTGGCAATGGACTTTAGTTGGTTTGCTTTTCGCAGGATATTTTGGTATTTTTCGCAAAGATTTGTCAAAAAATAATCAAAACTATAAATGAAGAACATGAATCAAAAGGATTTTGTGAATGAGAATGGTAGCGTTTTTCCGCCATTCTTGTCAGGTAAATAGGAGTCTGGCTTGAAAACATTTTTATTAGGCTTCGCTGAGGGTTATTTTATCGTATCGCTCATAATCTACATCGCAACGTATTTGATTTTGAAAAATCCGATCAATACCCTATTTTATCTAGAAATTTACCCTGTTTTATTTGGGCTCTTTTATCTAGGATATAAGGCCAATAAAAAGCAAGTAGGGTGAACAGTTAAGAATGACTTGTTAGCCTTCGCTGAAAAATGGCTGGGGTAGAATCTAAGGATGCATCACAATGGAGTTTAAAAGGAGTAACTATGAATCGTAATTTAGAACGGTGTTATCTATTCTGACTATGAATAGATCATACCAGAGGTGGCTTAGAAATAGCAGGGACATTAGAAATTGAAGTAATAAATAGGATGTCACAATGTTACTATCAATGATTTATTTGTTCCAAGCTTGCCTAGGGTGTCAGTAAAAAATCACTTTCCTTTCATACCATATTTTTAGTAGGCAGGACATTTGTTCTGCCTATTTTTTTATCCCAAAAGTGCAGTTGGGAGGGAGATAGGCGCATTTGGGAAGGAAGTCAAGTTTTTGTTTGGGGATTGGGGTAAGATAGGTATTATCAGATGAGTTTAGAAAAAAGGAGATGAATATGAAATTTGGGAAACGTCACTATCGTCCGCAGGTGGATCAGATGGACTGCGGTGTAGCTTCATTAGCCATGGTTTTTGGCTACTATGGTAGCTATTATTCTTTGGCTCACTTACGAGAATTGGCAAAGACGACCATAGATGGGACGACGGCCTTGGGCTTGGTCAAGGTGGCAGAGGAGATTGGCTTTGAGACGCGAGCTATTAGGGCAGATATGACGCTCTTTGACTTGCCAGATTTGACCTTTCCTTTTGTTGCTCATGTACTTAAGGAAGGGAAATTGCTCCACTACTATGTGGTGACTGGGCAGGATAAGGACAGCATTCATATTGCCGATCCAGATCCCGGGGTGAAGTTGACTAAACTGCCACGTGAGCGTTTTGCGGAAGAATGGACAGGAGTGACTCTGTTTATGGCACCGAGTCCAGACTACAAGCCTCATAAGGATCAAAAGAATGGTCTGCTCTCTTTTATCCCTATATTAGTGAAACAGCGTGGCTTGATCGCTAATATCGTTTTGGCAACACTCTTGGTAACCTTGATTAACATTGTGGGTTCTTATTATCTGCAGTCTATAATTGATACCTATGTGCCAGATCAGATGCGTTCGACGTTGGGGATTATTTCTATTGGTTTGGTCATCGTCTATATCCTCCAGCAGATCTTGTCTTATGCTCAGGAGTATCTCTTGCTTGTTTTGGGGCAACGCTTGTCGATTGATGTAATTTTGTCCTATATCAAGCATGTTTTTCACCTGCCTATGACCTTTTTTGCGACACGTCGTACAGGGGAAATCGTGTCTCGTTTTACGGATGCTAACAGTATCATCGATGCGCTGGCTTCGACCATTCTTTCGATTTTCTTGGACGTGTCAACGGTCGTCATTATTTCCCTTGTTTTATTTTCACAAAATACCAATCTCTTTTTCATGACCTTATTGGCGCTTCCTATCTACACAGTGATTATCTTTGCCTTTATGAAGCCGTTTGAAAAGATGAATCGGAATACCATGGAAGCCAATGCGGTTCTGTCTTCTTCTATCATCGAGGACATCAACGGTATTGAGACCATTAAGTCTTTGACTAGTGAAAGTCAGCGTTACCAAAAGATTGATAAGGAATTTGTGGATTATCTGAAGAAATCCTTTACCTATAGTCGGGTAGAGAGTCAGCAAAAGGCTCTGAAAAAAGTTGCCCATCTCTTGCTCAATGTCGGTATTCTATGGATGGGGGCTGTTCTGGTTATGGATGGCAAGATGAGTTTGGGGCAGTTGATTACCTATAATACCTTGCTGGTTTACTTTACTAATCCTTTGGAAAATATCATCAACCTGCAAACCAAGCTTCAGACAGCGCAGGTTGCCAATAACCGTCTGAATGAGGTTTATCTGGTAGCTTCTGAGTTTGAGGAGAAGAAAACGGTTGAGGATTTGAGTTTGATGAAGGGAGAGATGACTTTCAAGCAGGTTTCCTACAAGTATGGCTATGGTCGAGATGTTTTGTCGGATATCAATTTGACCATTCCCCAAGGTTCTAAGGTGGCTTTTGTGGGGATTTCAGGATCAGGTAAGACGACCTTGGCCAAAATGATGGTTAATTTTTACGACCCAAGTCAGGGAGAGATTAGTCTGGGTGGTGTCAATCTCAATCAGATTGACAAAAAGGCCCTGCGCCAGTATATTAACTATCTGCCTCAACAGCCCTATGTCTTTAACGGAACGATTTTGGACAATCTTCTCCTTGGAGCCAAGGAGGGAACGACACAGGAAGATATCTTACGGGCGGTCGAATTGGCAGAGATTCGGGAGGACATTGAGCGCATGCCACTAAATTACCAGACGGAATTGACTTCGGATGGAGCAGGAATTTCAGGTGGTCAACGGCAGAGAATCGCTCTGGCGCGTGCTCTCTTGACAGATGCACCGGTCTTGATTTTGGACGAGGCGACCAGCAGTCTGGATATCTTGACTGAGAAGCGAATTGTCGATAATCTCATGGCTTTAGACAAGACCTTGATTTTCATCGCCCACCGCTTGACCATTGCTGAGCGGACAGAGAAGGTTGTTGTCTTGGATCAGGGCAAGATTGTTGAAGAAGGAAAGCATGCTGATTTGCTTGCACAGGGTGGCTTTTATGCCCATTTGGTGAATAGCTAGAAAGAGGAGAGGATGAAACCAGAATTTTTAGAAAGTGCGGAGTTTTATAACCGTCGTTACCATAATTTTTCCAGTCGGGTGATTGTTCCCATGTCCCTTCTGCTTGTGTTTTTGCTTGGATTTGCAACATTTGCAGAGAAGGAGATGAGTTTGTCTACTAGAGCTACTGTTGAGCCTAGTCGAATCCTTGCAAATATCCAGTCTACTAGCAACAATCGCATTCTTGTTAATCATTTGGAAGAAAATAAGCTGGTAAAAAAGGGAGAACTGTTGGTTCAATATCAGGAAGGGGCAGAGGGTGTCCAAGCGGAGGCCTATGCTAGTCAGTTGGACATGCTCAAGGATCAAAAAAAGCAATTGGAGTATTTGCAAAAGAGCCTGCAAGAAGGGACGGATTACTTTCCAGAGGAGGATAAGTTTGGCTACCAAGCCACCTTTCGCGACTACATCAGTCAAGCAGGCAGTCTTAGGGCTAGTACATCGCAACAAAATGAGACCATCGCGTCCCAGAATGCAGCAGCTAGTCAAACCCAAGCTGAAATCGGCAACCTTATCAGCCAAACAGAGGCTAAAATTCGCGATTACCAGACAGCTAAGTCAGCTATTGAAACAGGCACTTCCTTGGCCAGTCAGAATCTAGCCTACTCTCTCTACCAGTCCTACAAGTCTCAGGGCGAGGAAAATCCGCAAGCTAAATCCCAGGCTGTTGCGCAGGTAGAAGCACAGCTTTCTCAGTTAGAATCTAGTCTTGCTACTTACCGTGTCCAGTATGCAGGTTCAGGTACCCAGCAAGCCTATGCGTCAGGTTTAAGCAGTCAATTGGAGTCTCTCAAATCCCAACACTTGGCAAAGGTTGGTCAGGAATTGACCCTTCTAGACCAGAAAATTTTGGAGGCAGAATCGGGTAAGAAGGTTCAGGGAAATCTTTTAGAAAAGGGGAAAATTACGGCGAGTGAGGATGGGGTGCTTCACCTTAATCCTGAGACTAGTGATTCTACTATGGTAGCAGAAGGTGCCTTATTAGCTCAACTCTATCCGTCCTTGGAAAAAGAAGGGAAAGCCAAACTCACAGCTTATCTAAGTTCAAAAGATGTAGCAAGGATCAAGGTCGGTGATTCTGTTCGCTATACGACTACTCATGATGCCAAGAATCAACTTTTCCTAGATTCTACTATTACAAGTATTGATGCGACAGCTACTAAGACTGAGAAAGGGAATTTCTTTAAAATTGAGGTGGAGACTAATCTAACTTCGGAGCAGGCTGAAAAACTTCGGTATGGGGTGGAAGGTCGCCTGCAGATGATTACGGGCAAGAAAAGTTACCTGCGTTATTATTTGGATCAATTTTTGAACAAAGAGTAATGTTCGTGTTTTTAGAGTTAAATGATTTTTAAACTGTGAGAAAGATTCTTCTTGCGGTTTTTTCTTTATGATTTTTGGTGTCACTACATTATTTATTCGGTTAAGTTCTTGTAATTTTAGTTTTTTTATGGTAGAATGTGCTCAAGTAATACGAAAGGCGAACTTTAAAATGTCAAAACAATTGATCTATTCGGGAAAAGCTAAAGATATCTATACAACTGAGGATGAAAATCTTATTATTTCAACTTACAAGGACCAGGCGACTGCTTTCAATGGTGTTAAGAAGGAGCAGATTGCGGGCAAAGGAGTTTTGAATAATCAGATTTCATCTTTTATTTTTGAGAAATTAAATGCGGCTGGTGTGGCGACTCACTTTGTGGAGAAACTTTCAGATACAGAACAACTCAATAAAAAGGTTGAAATCATTCCTTTGGAAGTCGTGCTACGCAACTACACGGCTGGTTCCTTTTCAAAACGTTTTGGTGTAGATGAAGGAATCGCATTTGAGACTCCGATTGTTGAATTTTACTACAAAAATGATGATTTGGATGACCCATTTATCAATGACGAGCATGTGAAATTCCTACAGATTGCGGATGACCAGCAAATCGCTTACTTGAAGGAAGAAACTCGTCGTATCAATGAGCTCTTGAAAGCTTGGTTTGCTGAGATTGGCCTTAAATTGATTGACTTTAAGCTAGAGTTTGGTTTTGACAAGGATGGCAAGATTATCTTGGCAGACGAGTTTTCACCAGATAACTGCCGTTTGTGGGATGCGGATGGCAACCACATGGATAAGGATGTTTTCCGTAGAGGATTGGGAGAGCTAACAGACGTTTATGAAGTTGTCTGGGAGAAGTTGCAAGGTTTGAAATAATCTGTTTGCAACGGAAAACCTTCGTCTCTCAACTAAAAGGACTCAGGCTGAAAAGGTCCCCCAGACCTTTTCACTCCGTAGAGGATTGGGAGAACTAACAGACGTTTACGAGATTGTTTGGGAAAAGTTGCAAGAACTAAAATAACAACCTCAAGGTCGTTGGGGATATTGCAAGAGCTGAAATAAAGGAATAAGAATTGATGGATAAACGTATTTTTGTTGAAAAAAAGGCTGATTTTCAGGTCAAATCAGAGAGTTTGGTTAGAGAACTCCAGCATAACTTGGGAATTTCAAGCTTGAAAAGTATTCGTATTGTGCAAGTGTATGATGTCTTTAACTTGGCTAAGGACCTGTTTGCGCCTGCAGAGAAACACATCTTCTCTGAGCAGGTGACAGACCACGTCTTGGACGAAGCGGCTGTGCAGGCGGATCTTGCTAACTATGCTTTCTTTGCCATCGAAAGCCTGCCAGGGCAGTTTGACCAGCGTGCGGCTTCTTCACAGGAAGCCTTGCTTTTACTAGGAAGTTCGAGTGATGTAACGGTTAATACAGCCCAACTTTACTTGGTGAATAAAGATATTGATGCGACTGAGTTGGAAGCGGTCAAGAACTACTTGCTCAATCCAGTTGATTCTCGTTTCAAGGACATCACGACAGGGATTGCCAAGCAGGAATTTTCAGAGTCAGACAAGACCATTCCTAAATTGACTTTCTTTGAAAGCTATACAGCAGAAGATTTTGCCCGCTACAAAGCCGAGCAAGGGATGGCAATGGAAGTGGATGATTTGCTCTTTATCCAAGACTACTTTAAGTCAATCGGGCGCGTGCCGACTGAGACGGAGCTTAAGGTGTTGGATACCTACTGGTCTGACCACTGCCGTCACACCACTTTCGAGACTGAATTGAAACACATCGACTTTTCAGCTTCTAAATTCCAAAAACAATTGCAGTCAACCTATGAAAAATATATTGCCATGCGTGATGAGTTGGGGCGTTCTGAAAAACCACAAACCTTGATGGATATGGCGACTATTTTCGGTCGTTATGAGCGTGCTAATGGACGTTTGGACGATATGGAAGTGTCTGATGAAATAAACGCCTGCTCAGTAGAAATCGAAGTGGACGTTGATGGTATCAAGGAACCTTGGCTCCTCATGTTCAAAAATGAAACCCACAATCACCCAACTGAGATTGAACCATTTGGTGGGGCGGCAACTTGTATCGGTGGAGCCATTCGTGATCCGTTGTCAGGTCGCTCATATGTCTACCAAGCCATGCGTATCTCGGGTGCAGGTGATATTACAGCACCAATCTCTGAAACGCGTGCTGGTAAATTGCCACAACAGGTTATTTCTAAAACAGCGGCTCATGGTTATTCTTCATATGGTAACCAGATTGGGCTTGCAACAACCTACGTTCGCGAGTATTTCCACCCAGGATTTGTAGCTAAACGCATGGAGCTAGGTGCTGTTGTTGGTGCGGCTCCTAAGGGCAACGTCGTCCGAGAAAAACCGGAAGCGGGTGATGTCATTATCCTTCTTGGTGGTAAGACTGGACGTGACGGTGTCGGTGGTGCGACAGGTTCTTCTAAGGTTCAAACAGTTGAGTCTGTGGAAACTGCTGGAGCTGAAGTTCAAAAAGGGAATGCTATCGAAGAACGCAAGATTCAACGCCTTTTCCGTAATGGCAATGTCACTCGTCTTATCAAGAAATCTAATGACTTTGGGGCAGGCGGTGTCTGTGTGGCTATCGGTGAATTAGCAGACGGTCTTGAAATCGACCTCAACAAAGTACCTCTTAAATACCAAGGATTGAATGGTACTGAAATTGCCATCTCTGAATCTCAAGAACGGATGGCTGTTGTGGTACGTCCAGAAGACGTAGATGCCTTCGTTGTAGAATGTAACAAAGAAAATATTGATGCTGTTGTTGTGGCGACAGTGACTGAAAAACCAAATCTTGTCATGCACTGGAATGGTGAAACGATTGTCGACTTGGAACGCCGTTTCCTTGATACCAATGGTGTGCGCGTAGTTGTCGATGCTAAGGTTGTGGACAAGGACGTCAAACTTCCAGAGGAGCGTACAACAAGCGTAGAAACACTGGAAGCAGATACCCTTACCGTTCTATCTAACCTCAACCATGCGAGTCAAAAAGGTTTGCAGACCATCTTTGATTGCTCTGTTGGTCGTTCGACGATCAATCACCCACTTGGCGGTCGCTACCAACTCACACCAACTGAGGCTTCTGTTCAGAAATTGCCAGTTCAACACGGAGTGACTCATACGGCGTCAGTTATGGCCCAAGGTTTCAACCCTTATGTAGCAGAATGGTCTCCATACCACGGTGCTGCCTATGCGGTGATCGAAGCGACAGCTCGTTTGGTGGCTGCTGGTGCCAACTGGTCTAAGGCTCGTTTCTCTTACCAAGAGTATTTCGAGCGCATGGACAAACAAGCTGAGCGTTTTGGTCAGCCAGTAGCAGCTCTCCTAGGCTCTATCGAGGCACAAATTCAGCTTGGTTTGCCATCTATCGGTGGTAAGGACTCTATGTCTGGTACCTTTGAAGAATTGACAGTACCGCCAACCTTGGTTGCCTTTGGGGTGACGACGGCAGATAGCCGTAATGTGCTCTCTCCAGAATTTAAAGCTGTTGGGGAAAATATCTACTACATCCCAGGTCACGCTCTTGCTACAGAGATTGATTTTGATTTGATTAAGAAAAATTTTGCTCAGTTTGAAGCCCTTCAAAAGGCTCACAAAGTAACAGCGGCTTCAGCTGTCAAATACGGCGGTGTGCTTGAAAGTTTGGCCCTTGCTACCTTTGGAAATCATATTGGTGCAGAGGTAACCTTGCCTGAACTTGAAACGGCTTTGACAGCTCAATTGGGTGGATTTGTCTTCACATCTCCTGAAGAAATTGCTGGAGTAGAGAAAATCGGTCAAACAAGTGCAGACTTTACACTCCTTGTCAACGGTGTGAAGCTAGATGGACAGAAACTTGACAGTGCCTTCCAAGGCAAATTGGAAGAAGTCTACCCAACAGAGTTTGTTCAAGCCAAAGAACTGGCTGAAGTACCAGCTGTGGCATCAGATGTTGTGATTAAAGCCAAAGAAAAGGTTGAAAAACCTGTGGTTTACATCCCAGTCTTCCCAGGAACCAACTCGGAATATGACTCAGCTAAGGCCTTTGAAAAAGAAGGTGCAGAAGTTAACTTGGTGCCATTTGTGACTCTGAATGAAGAAGCTATTGTCAAGTCAGTTGAAACTATGGTTGACAATATCGGTAAGGCTAACATTCTCTTCTTTGCAGGTGGATTCTCAGCTGCAGATGAGCCAGATGGATCGGCTAAATTTATTGTCAATATCCTGCTCAATGAAAAAGTGCGTGCGGCTATTGATAGCTTTATCGCCCGTGGTGGCTTGATTATCGGTATCTGTAATGGGTTCCAGGCTTTGGTCAAATCAGGTCTTCTTCCATACGGAAACTTTGAAGATGCTACTAGTACTAGCCCAACCCTTTTCTACAATGATGCCAACCAGCACGTAGCGAAGATGGTGGAAACTCGTATTGCCAATACCAACTCGCCATGGTTGGCTGGGGTGCAAGTGGGCGATATCCACGCCATTCCAGTATCGCACGGTGAAGGGAAGTTTGTCGTGACGGCTGAGGAATTCGCTGAACTCCGTGACAATGGACAAATCTTCAGCCAATATGTTGACTTTGATGGCAAACCAAGTATGGACTCTAAGTACAATCCGAATGGTTCTGTCCATGCCATTGAAGGAATTACTAGCAAGAACGGCCAAATCATTGGTAAAATGGGACACTCTGAACGTTATGAAGATGGTCTTTTCCAAAACATCCCAGGCAATAAAGACCAGCACCTGTTCGCGTCAGCGGTTAAATACTTTACTGGAAAATAAGACTTGCAGATGTTTTTATAGACAGTATCAGTAATGTAAAAGTCATGTAGATTTAGCTCTTGGTGCTACACAAATAAAAATTAGGTATATAAAATGACATACGAAGTAAAATCTCTTAATGAAGAATGTGGTGTTTTCGGTATCTGGGGACATCCAGATGCTGCTAAATTGACCTATTTTGGTCTCCATAGTCTTCAGCACCGTGGTCAGGAGGGGGCAGGAATCCTCTCCAATGATCAGGGACAATTGAAGCGCCATCGTGACATGGGACTTTTATCAGAAGTCTTCAGAAATCCTGCTAATTTGGATAAATTGACAGGAACTGGTGCGATTGGGCATGTTCGTTATGCGACTGCTGGCGAAGCTTCTGTAGATAACATCCAGCCCTTCCTCTTCCGTTTTCATGATATGCAGTTTGGTTTGGCTCATAATGGAAATCTGACCAATGCAGCCTCTCTCAAGAAGGAATTGGAAAAAAGAGGAGCGATTTTCAGCGCGACTTCGGACTCGGAAATCTTGGCTCACCTTATTCGTCGTAGTCACAATCCGAACTTAATGGGAAAAATCAAGGAGGCGCTCAGCCTTGTCAAAGGTGGTTTTGCCTATATCTTGCTGTTTGAGGACAAGTTGATTGCGGCTCTTGACCCCAATGGTTTCCGTCCGCTTTCTATCGGGAAAATGGCTAATGGAGCGGTGGTTGTTTCCTCTGAAACCTGTGCTTTTGAGGTTATTGGTGCTGAATGGATTCGTGATTTGAAGCCAGGTGAGATTGTGATCATTGATGACAAGGGCATCCAGTATGATAGCTATACAGATGATACTCAGTTAGCAATCTGTTCTATGGAGTATATCTATTTTGCCCGCCCTGATTCTAACATTCATGGTGTCAATGTTCATACGGCACGTAAACGTATGGGTGCTCAATTGGCGCGTGAATTCAAGCATGAGGCGGATATCGTGGTCGGTGTGCCCAATTCTTCCCTAAGCGCGGCTATGGGATTTGCAGAAGAATCTGGTCTGCCAAACGAAATGGGACTTATTAAGAATCAATATACTCAACGTACCTTTATCCAACCGACTCAAGAATTGCGGGAGCAAGGGGTACGGATGAAACTCTCTGCTGTTTCAGGCGTTGTAAAAGGCAAGCGTGTGGTTATGATTGATGACTCTATTGTACGTGGAACAACCTCTCGTCGGATCGTTCAACTCTTGAAAGAAGCGGGTGCGACTGAAGTTCACGTTGCTATTGGCAGTCCAGCGCTAGCTTATCCATGCTTCTATGGAATTGATATCCAGACCCGTCAGGAGCTAATTGCGGCCAATCATACTGTTGAAGAAACTCGCCAAATCATTGGTGCGGACAGTCTGACCTATCTTTCAATTGATGGTTTGATTGAGTCGATTGGGATTGAAACAGATGCACCAAATGGTGGTCTCTGTGTCGCTTATTTTGATGGTGATTACCCAACGCCTCTCTACGACTATGAAGAAGACTATCGTAGAAGTTTGGAAGAAAAGACCAGTTTTTACAAATAGACAATAGATCCTCCATTAAAGAAAAGGAATATAAAAATGACAAATAAAAATGCTTATGCCCCACGTCTCACTACTGACTAAAAGCTAAAGCATTTGTCAGTAGACGCTTTCTCCTATGGGACCAAAGCTAGAGACCTGACTAGTATTTTTAGATAAAATAATTGTTTATCTAAAAATACGTCGCAGTCTTTTCCAAAAAAAGAAAAGGAAAAATAAAATGGCAAATAAAAATGCGTACGCTCAATCTGGTGTGGATGTTGAAGCGGGTTATGAAGTTGTTGAACGGATTAAAAAGCACGTGGCTCGTACGGAGCGTGCAGGTGTCATGGGAGCTCTTGGTGGCTTTGGTGGTATGTTTGACCTTTCAAAGACTGGGGTTAAAGAGCCTGTCTTGATTTCAGGGACTGATGGTGTCGGAACCAAGCTCATGCTGGCCATCAAGTACGACAAGCACGATACCATTGGTCAGGACTGTGTGGCCATGTGTGTCAATGATATCATCGCTGCAGGCGCTGAGCCTCTCTATTTCCTCGACTATGTGGCTACAGGGAAGAATGAACCGGCCAAGTTAGAACAAGTCGTTGCTGGTGTAGCAGAAGGTTGTGTGCAGGCAGGCGCAGCCCTCATCGGTGGGGAAACAGCTGAAATGCCTGGTATGTATGGTGCAGATGACTATGACTTGGCTGGTTTTGCGGTCGGTGTGGCTGAAAAATCTCAAATCATTGACGGCTCAAAAGTGGTAGAGGGAGATGTTCTTCTTGGACTTGCTTCAAGTGGGATTCATTCCAATGGTTACTCTCTCGTCCGTCGTGTCTTTGAGGATTACACAGGTGAGGAAATCTTACCAGAATTGGAAGGCAAGCAACTCAAGGAAGTTCTTCTTGAGCCGACTCGTATCTATGTCAAGGATGTTTTGCCACTCATCAAGGAGGGGTTGATCAACGGCATTGCCCACATCACAGGTGGTGGCTTTATCGAAAATATCCCTCGTATGTTTGCAGCTGACTTGGCTGCTGAGATTGAGGAAGACAAGGTCCCAGTTTTACCGATTTTCAAAGCCCTTGAAAAATACGGTCAGATCAAACACGAAGAAATGTTTGAAATCTTCAATATGGGTGTGGGGCTTATGTTTGCAGTTAGCCCTGAAAATGTAAGTCGTGTCAAGGAATTGTTGGATGAACCAGTCTATGAAATTGGTCGTATCGTCAAGAAAGAAAACGAAAGTGTCATCATCAAATGAAAAAAATAGCGGTTTTTGCCTCTGGTAATGGCTCAAATTTTCAGGTGATAGCGGAACAATTTCCAGTAGAGTTTGTCTTTTCAGACCATCGTGACGCCTATGTGCTCGAACGTGCAGACAAGCTCGGCGTTCTGTCCTATGCTTTTGAACTCAAGGAGTTTGAGAGCAAGGCAGACTACGAAGCGGCCCTTGTCGAACTCTTGGAAGAGCACCAGATTGACTGGGTTTGTCTAGCAGGCTACATGAAAATTGTTGGGCCTACTTTACTGGCAGCTTATGAAGGCAGGATTATCAACATTCATCCAGCCTACTTGCCAGAATTTCCAGGAGCTCATGGGATTGAGGATGCTTGGAATGCTGACGTGGATCAGTCTGGTGTGACCATTCACTGGGTAGATTCTGGTGTGGACACTGGTAAGATCATCAAACAAGTCCGTGTGCCACGGTTAGCTGATGATACCATCGAAAGCTTTGAAACTCGCATTCATGAGGCAGAGTACAAGTTGTATCCGGAAGTTATTAGAGAATTGTTGGACAAGTAAATGAAAAAATGGTTGGAAACACTTGCCTTGATTACCTTGGCAATCATTCTACGTTTACTGGTAAATTTTTTCTTCCCAGAGATTCCCTATTGGGGGAGATTTTTACTGACAGTAATTTTGGGAGTCTTGGTAATCGTCTTCCTATACTTTATGAATCAAAAAATGCGTAGGTAGAGAGTTTGAAAATGAAAGGAAAAAACATGACTAAACGCGCCTTAATCAGCGTCTCAGACAAAGTGGGCATTGTTGAATTTGCCCAAGAACTTAAAAAACTCGGTTGGGATATTATCTCGACAGGTGGGACAAAGATTGCCCTTGATACTGCTGGGGTGGACACCATTGCTATCGATGATGTGACTGGTTTTCCAGAAATGATGGACGGTCGTGTTAAGACACTTCATCCAAATATCCACGGTGGACTCCTCGCTCGTCGTGACTTGGATAGTCACCTGGAAGCGGCCAAAGACAATCAAATCGAGCTCATTGACCTTGTAGTGGTCAATCTCTATCCCTTTAAAGAAACGATTCTCAAACCAGACGTAACTTACGCTGATGCAGTTGAAAACATCGATATCGGTGGGCCATCCATGCTTCGTTCAGCAGCGAAAAATCATGCCAGCGTGACGGTTGTGGTAGATCCTGCTGACTATACAGTGGTTTTGGACGAGTTGTCAGCCAATGGTGAAACGACTTATGAAACTCGCCAACGTTTGGCAGCCAAGGTTTTCCGTCATACAGCGGCTTATGACGCCTTGATTGCAGAGTATTTCACAGCTCAAGTGGGGGAAAGCAAACCTGAAAAGCTCACTTTGACCTATGACCTCAAACAAGCTATGCGTTACGGTGAGAACCCTCAACAAGACGCAGACTTCTACCAAAAAGCTTTGCCAACAGACTATTCGATTGCTTCAGCCAAACAGCTCAATGGGAAAGAATTGTCATTCAATAATATCCGTGACGCTGATGCGGCCATTCGTATCATCCGTGATTTTAAAGACCGTCCAACCGTTGTGGCTCTCAAACACATGAACCCATGTGGGATTGGTCAAGCTGATGACATCGAGACTGCTTGGGACTACGCTTATGAGTCTGACCCAGTGTCTATCTTTGGTGGGATTGTCGTTCTCAACCGTGAGGTGGATGCTGCGACAGCTGAGAAGATGCACGGTGTTTTCCTTGAAATCATCATTGCACCAAGCTATACGGATGAAGCGCTAGCCATTTTGATCAATAAAAAGAAAAACTTGCGTATCCTTGCCTTGCCATTTGATGCTCAAGAGGCCAGTGAAGTGGAAGCAGAATACACAGGTGTAGTTGGTGGACTTCTGGTGCAAAACCAAGACGTGGTCAAGGAAAGCCCAGCTGACTGGCAAGTGGTGACCAAACGCCAGCCAACTGAGACAGAAGCGACAGCTCTTGAGTTTGCTTGGAAAGCTATTAAATACGTCAAATCAAACGGAATTATCGTGACCAACGACCACATGACACTTGGTGTTGGTCCAGGTCAAACTAACCGTGTGGCTTCAGTCCGTATTGCCATTGACCAAGCTAAAGACCGTCTTGACGGCGCTGTGCTTGCTTCTGATGCCTTCTTCCCATTTGCGGATAATGTGGAAGAAATCGCCAAAGCAGGCATTAAAGCTATTATTCAACCTGGAGGATCAGTCCGTGACCAAGAGTCTATCGAAGCGGCAGACAAATACGGCTTGACTATGGTCTTCACAGGAGTGAGACATTTTAGACATTAAGAACGTTAAAGGGAAGAAAACAGTTTCTTTCCTTTTTTGCGTAAAAACGCGGAGTGAAACAAGATTAAAACGAACGTTTGTGATATAATATTAGTAAATAATTCGCAAAAGAGGTTGAGAGATGAAGCTGTTAGTTGTCGGTTCTGGTGGTCGTGAACATGCGATTGCTAAGAAGTTGCTTGAGTCAAAAGAGGTAGAAAAGGTTTTTGTAGCTCCTGGAAATGACGGAATGACTCTGGATGGTTTGGAGTTGGTAAATATCTCTATTTCCGAACATTCTAAATTGATTGAGTTTGCAAAAACCAACGATATTGCTTGGACCTTTATTGGTCCAGATGATGCCCTTGCGACTGGTATCGTGGATGATTTCCATGCAGCTGGTCTCAAAGCCTTTGGTCCGACAAGATTGGCAGCTGAGCTGGAGTGGTCCAAGGATTTTGCCAAGGAAATCATGGTCAAATACGGCGTTCCGACAGCAGCCTATGGCACGTTCTCAGATTTCGAGGAAGCCAAGGCCTATATCGAAAAGCAGGGTGCGCCTATCGTAGTCAAGGCGGATGGCTTGGCGCTTGGGAAAGGTGTCGTTGTTGCGGAGACGGTTGAGCAAGCAGTCGAAACCACTCATGAGATGCTTTTGGACAATAAATTTGGGGACTCAGGTGCGCGTGTGGTTATTGAGGAATTCCTCGACGGAGAGGAATTTTCACTTTTTGCCTTTGTCAATGGTGATAAGTTCTACATCATGCCAACGGCTCAGGACCACAAACGTGCCTATGATGGCGACAAAGGGCCTAACACGGGTGGTATGGGTGCCTATGCGCCAGTTCCACACTTGCCACAGAGCGTGATTGACACAGCAGTGGAGACTATTGTCAAGCCAGTCCTAGAGGGCATGATCCAAGAAGGGCGTCCATATCTGGGAGTTCTTTACGCAGGGCTTATCTTGACAGCTGATGGACCTAAGGTTATCGAGTTTAATGCTCGCTTTGGAGATCCTGAAACTCAGATTATTCTACCTCGATTAACCTCTGATTTTGCCCAAAATATTACGGATATCCTCGATGGCAAGGAGCCAAACATCACCTGGACGGACAAGGGTGTGACTCTGGGTGTGGTTGTCGCATCTAACGGTTATCCGCTAGACTATGAAAAAGGTGTCAAGTTACCAGCCAAGACAGAAGGTGACATTATCACCTATTATGCAGGGGCTAAGTTTGCGGAAAATAGCAGAGCACTGTTATCAAACGGCGGACGTGTCTATATGCTCGTCACCACAGCAGATACTGTCAAAGAAACTCAAGACACCATCTACCAAGAACTCGCCCAACAAAAAACAGAAGGCCTCTTTTACCGAAAAGATATCGGAAGTAAAGCTATTCGATAAAGGTATAAGAAAAAGCGATGCAGTCGTCAAGTACGTTAATAGTCGTTTGATTTGCGAGCGTTAGCGAGCTAATATAGAACAATCACCGCTGTTGTGCAAGAACGATTGAATGACAATACAATTGTTCAGGGAAATTGGAAGACCTTGGGCTTCCGATTTAGGCATGAGACACCTTTGGTGGCTGCTGCCGTCCCTCACAACCTAAGGTGATTGAAAAAAGAAAGGAAAGAAAAGGAAAATCATGACCAAACCAATTATTTCCATCATCATGGGCTCAAAATCCGACTGGGCAACCATGAAAAAAACAGCAGAAGTCCTAGACCGCTTCGGTGTAGCCTACGAGAAGAAGGTTGTCTCTGCCCATCGCACACCTGATCTCATGTTCAAGCATGCCGAAGAAGCGCGTAGTCGTGGTATCAAGATCATCATCGCAGGTGCAGGTGGCGCAGCTCATTTGCCAGGGATGGTCGCAGCTAAAACAACCCTTCCAGTCATTGGTGTGCCCGTAAAATCGCGTGCCCTTAGTGGTGTGGACTCGCTTTACTCTATCGTACAGATGCCGGGTGGCGTACCTGTTGCGACAATGGCTATCGGTGAAGCAGGAGCGACAAACGCTGCCCTCTTTGCCCTTCGTCTCCTTTCAGCAGAAGATCAGGCTATCGCGACAGCTTTGGCAGATTTTGCAGAAGAACAAGGAAAAATCGCAGAGGAGTCGACAAATGAGCTCATCTAAAACAATCGGAATTATCGGTGGCGGCCAGCTGGGTCAAATGATGGCCATTTCTGCTATCTACATGGGCCACAAGGTTATCGCGCTGGATCCTGCTGCAGATTGCCCGGCCTCTCGCGTGGCGGAAATCATCGTGGCTCCTTATAACGATGTGGATGCTCTTCGTCAGTTGGCGGAGCGCTGTGATGTTCTTACCTATGAATTTGAAAATGTCGACGCCGATGGTTTGGATGCTGTCATCAAGGATGGACAACTCCCTCAAGGGACAGACCTGCTTCGCATTTCCCAAAATCGGATTTTTGAAAAGGACTTTCTCTCAAATAAGGCTCAAGTCACTGTAGCACCATACAAGGTTGTGAATTCTAGCCAAGACTTGGCGGAGATTGATCTGTCCAAAAACTATGTCCTCAAGACTGCGACTGGTGGCTACGATGGGCATGGGCAAAAGGTCATTCGCTCAGAAGCAGACTTGGAAGAAGCCTATGAACTAGCAGATTCAGCTGACTGTGTCTTGGAAGAATTTGTTAATTTTGACCTTGAAATTTCTGTTATCGTCTCAGGAAATAGCAAGGATGTGACAGTCTTCCCAGTTCAGGAAAATGTCCACCGTAACAACATTCTATCTAAGACCATTGTGCCAGCTCGCATTTCTGAGAGTTTAGCAGACAAGGCCAAAGCTATGGCAGTGAGAATCGCTGAGCAACTCAACTTGTCTGGAACACTTTGTGTGGAAATGTTTGCGACAGCTGATGACATCATTGTCAACGAGATTGCCCCGCGTCCACACAATTCAGGACACTACTCAATCGAAGCCTGTGACTTCTCTCAGTTTGATGCCCATATTCTAGGTGTTCTCGGAGCACCATTACCAGCCATCAAACTGCATGCCCCAGCTATCATGCTCAATGTTCTCGGCCAACATGTCGATGCTGCTGAAAAATATGTCACAGAAAATCCAAGCGCCCACCTCCACATGTATGGTAAAATAGAAGCGAAGCACAACCGCAAGATGGGGCATGTGACTTTGTTTAGTGATGCGCCGGATGAGGTGGAGGAATTTGGGAAAGGGATTGATTTTTAGTACAAGTCTATGATACAAATTATCGTTAATGCATTTATTGAAAAGGATAAGACTGGAGCAGTCGTTGAAGTCTTGTATGCTAGTAGTGATCACGAAAAGGTAAAGGCTAAATATGAAGAGCTAGTTGTTCAATATCCTGAAAACTATTTAGCAATTTATGATTTACCATTGGATACCGATCTCAATGAATTACTACACTATCCATCTGTGTTTATTGGAAAAGAGGAGTTTGAGTAGAAATCTTGGTTTACCTAGATAGCTTATTCCCAACAGCTTAAGAAGAAAGGAAAAATTAACAATATGATCGACCGTTACTCTCGCCCTGAGATGGCGAACATTTGGAGTGAAGAAAATAAATACCGTGCTTGGCTTGAGGTGGAAATCTTAGCTGACGAGGCATGGGCTGAGTTGGGGGAAATCCCTAAGGAAGATGTGGCCTTGATTCGTGAGAAAGCGGACTTTGACATCGACCGTATTTTGGAGATTGAGCAGGAGACTCGTCACGATGTGGTTGCCTTCACACGTGCGGTTTCTGAGACTCTTGGTGAAGAGCGCAAGTGGGTCCATTATGGTTTGACTTCTACCGATGTGGTAGATACGGCCTACGGTTACCTCTACAAGCAGGCCAACGACATCATCCGTCGTGACCTTGAAAATTTCACCAAGATCATCGCTGATAAGGCTAAGGAGCACAAGTTCACCATCATGATGGGGCGTACCCACGGTGTGCACGCTGAGCCTACAACCTTTGGTCTGAAATTGGCGACTTGGTATAGCGAAATGAAGCGCAACATCGAGCGTTTCGAGCATGCGGCTGCTGGAGTGGAAGCTGGTAAGATTTCGGGTGCAGTTGGGAACTTTGCCAACATCCCACCATTCGTTGAGCAATACGTCTGCGACAAATTGGGTATTCGTGCTCAAGAAATCTCTACACAGGTCCTTCCTCGTGACCTTCACGCTGAGTACTTTGCGGTTCTTGCCAGTATCGCGACTTCAATCGAACGTATGGCGACTGAGATTCGTGGCTTGCAAAAATCTGAACAACGTGAAGTAGAAGAGTTCTTTGCCAAAGGGCAAAAAGGTTCATCTGCTATGCCTCACAAACGCAACCCTATCGGTTCTGAGAACATGACAGGTCTTGCGCGTGTTATCCGTGGTCACATGATTACGGCCTATGAAAATGTCGCTCTTTGGCACGAACGAGACATTTCCCATTCATCAGCTGAGCGTATCATCACACCGGACACGACCATTTTGATTGACTACATGCTCAATCGTTTTGGAAATATCGTCAAGAATTTGACGGTTTTCCCTGAAAACATGATTCGCAACATGAATTCAACATTTGGTTTGATTTTCAGCCAACGCGCTATGTTGACCTTGATTGAAAAAGGAATGACCCGTGAGCAAGCCTATGACTTGGTGCAACCAAAAACGGCCTACTCTTGGGACAATCAAGTGGACTTCAAACCACTTCTTGAGGAAGACCCAGAAGTAACTTCACGCCTCACACAAGAAGAAATCGACGAAATTTTCAATCCTCTTTATTACACTAAACGAGTGGATGATATCTTTGACCGTCTTGGACTGGGTGATTAATTAAAAAAAGAGGCTGGGTATCCAGTCTCTTTAAAATCATAAAACCGCATATTATCAGGTGTTGACATACCTTGATGATATGCGGTTTATTTTGGAAAGATTTATTTCTTTTTCTTCTGAAATTGAGTTTTATACTCAGCTCTCATTAGGTTTTAGGATATAAATCTTTCATTTTATCTTATTGAATCCATTCGCCGTCAGCATTTACAGCGTAGCCATCAATTGTTGTGTTGACAGCTAAGGCTCCTGAAGGGTATGAATAATACCATTTATCTTCAACTTGGAACCAACCAGTTTTCATTGTACCTGAGTTGTCAAGATAATACCATGTATCTCCTTGGTTGACCCAGCCGGTTTGCATGGCACCTGAGTCGTTGAGATAGTACCATGATCCACCTTGATCGATCCAACCAGTTTGCATAGCACCTGAGTTATCAAGATAATACCATGTACCATTTACTTTCTGCCAACCAGTTTTCATTACACCAGACTCATCTAGGTAGTACCATGCTCCGTCTTTAACCCAACCGGTCTTCACTTTATCTGCATGATCATAGTAATACCATTTGCTTTCAATTAATTTCCATCCAGGTTTACTATTTTTACCATCTGCTAATTGATGAGTGATTCCGTTAGCAGAGTTAGATTCAGCCTTAGGCCCGCTTTCAACAACTACTTTGAAAGGAGTTTCTGTTCGGCTAGGCTCTTCCTTAGGAATGTCTAGTCTAGGTTTTTCTTCTGCGATTGGAGCAAGGCCATTCTCATCGCCGACATGTGTAATTGGTGCTCCGAATTCCACAATTTGATCGACAGGTTCTTTGGTTACTTGACTATCTAGAACTGTTTCGCTGGCCTTTCCATTTTCAGTAAGAACAGATACGTAAGAAGTGCGTTCACCTAGAACTCCAGCTTTGACAACTTTTTCTTGGCCTGCTGGGAGATTCGGATTTTCTTTTCGAATGACTTTAAACGGAATGCTTTCTGTTTTCACAACTAGTTCAGGTTTGGTTTCAACGTTAGCAGCTAGTTCATTTTCATCTAGGCTTCCTGAATGAGTTGCAGCTGGTTTGAGGCCTTGAAGAGCGGCCTTGAGCTTACCTACTAGTGCGTCTAATTCAGCTTGTTTGCTGCGGTTGAGGTTAAGGTTCAGTCCATCTTTTGCTGCCTTGAGTGCAGTTAGGCTCTCTGTGCTGTATCCGTCTAAGTTTGTAGGAATTTTAGCTAATTCTTCGCGGAGAGCATTATAATTAGCACGGAAGTAGTCTTTGTTGTGGTCTGCAAAGGCAGTCATGAGTTCAAAGATTTCCTCTTCCTTGTACTCAGCACTTGGTCTATCTGCCCAGATTGAAAGCATACTTCCAACTGTTGGAAGGTCTACTTCAGGATATTTGGTAGAAGCTAGTTGATTGAATGGTGTTTTTCCAGTATTCTCAATAGCTTTTTTGAGGAAACCACCACCATCTTCTGGTTTTTGGCCGAGAATGTAGTACCAGTCACCGTTGGTATTCAAGAACTTATAACCCTTGCTTGCTAGATATTGAGGTGAAGCAAGGTTGTAGCCCCACCAGCCTTTAGACCAGTAAGAAATCAAGACATCTTTATCAAATTCAGCATCGTCCTTGTCTTCATAATAGAAACCATCGTTGAAGGCCATTGGTTGTAGCCCTCTTTCCTTGGCCATAGCAGCTAGGCTGTTAGAATAGTCTGCGAACTTGTTATAGAGTCCATACCATTTGAGGTAGTACCAACCTTGGGCGTTGGTCGCATCATTGGCATACTCATCTGTACCATAGTTGAAAATCTTTGATTTATCAGCAAAGTAATCCATATACTTACCGATAAGGGCTTTGGTAAAGTTAAGGGCTTCTTGATTTTCAAGGTCCATGGTTGTTTTTGAGACCTTATCAAAGTTGGCTTGAGGATTCGCGATGCCAAGTTTTTCCATGGCGACCAGCATAGCATCCATATGTCCTGGGCTATTAATAGCTGGAATCAGACCAATACCTTTTTCCTTAGCGTATTTGGCAAGTTCTGTCACTTCTGCCTGTGTCAGTGCAGTACCGTTTGGATCGTCGTAGTAAGCTTTAGTTCCTTCGATAATAGCTTTTTTAACGTCATCACTAGCATAGGTTTTTCCGTTTGCAGTAATGGTCATATCATCGAGTAGGAAGCGAAGGCCATCATTTCCTAGAAGGAGGTGGGCATCAGAGTAGCCGAGCTCGCTCGCCTTGTCTACGATGCGTTTGAGTTGATCTAGAGAGAAGTATTTGCGACCTGCATCGATGGAAATGACTTTATTCTTATTAAGTTTTTCAAGTTCGCGTTTAGCATCCTCTTCTTTTTGTGCTTCTGGAGTTAAAGCCAAGTTTTTAATAGCATCTTGAAGGCTTGCGATTGCTTGATCAATCGTATCCTGTTGAGCACGGCTGAGATTGCTATCGAGTGAACGGATGGCTTTCTCAGCTTCTTTGACAGCAGCAAAACTTTCAGCAGTATAGCGGTTAGAGTCTTTTGGTATAGTTTCTAGTGCTTTTTCTGCAGGTTGATAGTTGGCTGCGAAGTATTCAGCGTTGGCATTTGCAAAATGACGCATGAGTTTGAAGAGGCGAGATGGTGAATAACGTGCAGATGGGGTATCGGCCCAAGCAGCTACCATACCACCGATGATTGGCACATCAGCTCCCTCTGTTTTTGGTACAGAAGTGATTGGTGTGTTTTTAATACCATTGAGCCCCTGATCGAGATTGTACCAACCTTGGCCATCAGCATTTCGTCCGAGGACGTAGTACCAAGCATCGTTGGTATTAAGGATTTGGTGACCTTTTTCAGCTAGTAGTTTAGAAGAAGCAACGTCGTAGCCCCCCCAACCACCAGTCCACATAGAAACGATGATGTCTTTGTCAAAACTACCAAAGCTTGTGTCGCTATTGTAGTAGATACCGTCGTTAAAGGCCATTGGTTTGAGACCGTGAGATTTTACAATACGAGCGAGGTCATTAGCGTAAGAGATGAATTTTTCATATCCTTTTTCAGGGTAACCTTCATTTGGATAATATTTATCAGCTTGAAGCACACTCCAACCTTTAGCATCTGTCGCATCATTGGCATATTCATCTAGTCCAATATTGAAGATTTCAGATTTCTTAGAGAAGTAGTTAGCGTATTTGTCAATCAGAGTTTTTGTGAAATCGACTGCTTGTTTATTATTTAAGTCAACAGTTCGTTCCGATTTTTTACCAAAATAATCAAAGTTAGGATTCTCAATGCCAAGTTCTTTCATAGCATGGAGCATAGCATCCATATGTCCAGGACTATTGACAGTTGGAATCACACCAATTCCCTTATCTTTGGCATAATTAATCAAATCTGTCATCTGACTTTCAGTGAGATGGTTACCATTTGGATCATCGTAATAAGCATTTGTTCCATTTTCAATGGCGCGTTTGACATCATCACTAGAGTAGGTTTTATCGCCCACTTTCATAGACATATCATCCAGCATGAAACGGAGACCATCGTTACCTACCAAGAGATGTAGATCTGTGTAACCATATTCTTTAGCTTTGTCGATAATTTCTTTGAGCTGCTCAGGTGAGAAATATTTACGTCCGGCATCAATTGAAACGATTTTTCGTTTAGCTAATTTTTCATTTTCAGTTGCAGCACGTTCCTTTCCTGCCTCTGTTGCCGGTTTGTCAGCCTCTGCTTTCGTTTCATCTTTTTTAGCTGGTTTATCCTTGTCAGCTTCTGACTTATCAGTCTTGTCTGTATCCGACTCTTTAGAATTAGCCTCTTTCTGCTCTTCCTTTTTAGGGCTAGCTTCCTCTGCCTTTTTATCGGCAGCTTCTTTTTCAACAGAAGTTGGGGTTACCACTTCTTCTTTATCACTAGGAGTTGAACTAACTTCCTCTTGTGTTTTTTCCTCTGTTTTTGGAAGACTAGCTACCTTATCAGTAGATGGAGTTTCTGTTTCTACAGTTTTTGGAGTTTCTGGTTGAAGCTCTGCTTTAGGTGTTTCCTCAGTCCGATTTTCGGATGGTTGAGGGGAATCGGAAACCGTATGGATGGTCGGTTGGTTTTCTGTAGTAGGAGTAACTCCATCGGCTGCAACAGCCTGTGCTTGGAAGGCAAATCCAATTAGAACAGAAGCTGCTCCTACAGCGTATTTACGAATGGAAAAACGTTGTTGTTTTTCTTGTTTCATTGCAAAACCTCCTGATTGTATTTTATATTGATAGCGTTTACATAAAACAACACCCTTATTTTATTTCTTATATTAATAAGAGTCAAGAGGAGATTATAAAAAACTATAATAAGTATAAAAAAATATAAAATTTAAGCTTAAGATTTCAGATTGGTCGGAAAAGAAACATATATATACTTAGTAGAATTTTTTTAGTCCTATTTCTATAAAATATTCCACAAATTATAGAATCTTCCAAAATTAGGTAAGCGCTACCTTTTTGGTATGGTATAATAAGCATAGAAAAAGCCCAAGCAAGGCTTAGGCTTTCTTCTTAGTGATCACGGTCACATGAAATGAATTTGATTTTGTAGTAATCCGCTCGTTTATAAGTTTCGCTGTAAGCGAGAACTTGACCAGTAGACTCTAGTTTAGTAGTCTTGGTTTGTAAAACGGTTGGGAATTGCTCATCGACCCCGAGGACCGAAGCCGCATGTTCTGGAGTTGGAAATGCTATTTCATTGATTTCTTCAAAATGTTCATCATTCATGTGAATGTGGTAATCTAATTTGAAACGGTTATAGATAGAGCTATAATATTCAAGATTTGGATAATTTGCGTTGATGTATTGTTCAGGAATATAGGATGTGTGGTAGATGTAAGTTACACCATTTGTTTGACGGGTACGTTCAATTTTGTAGTAGAACTGATCTCCACGTAATCCAAGCTTCTCTAGGTATTCAAGTTTGTTTCCGCGCTCGATAGAAAGGACAGTAACTTTATCATCTTTTGTTTCAAAGATTTCGACATCTGAAAACTCAACGAGTTTGTGCTTGCGGGCACGTGAAACGAAAGTTCCTTTCCCTTGTTGGCGGACAATATAGCCGTCTTTTGCAAGGTCATTCAAAGCACGCACAACAGTGATTGAACTAACATCATACATCGCGATCAATTCTGCTTCTGTATAAAATTTATCTCCACTTGCAAATTGACCAGAGATGATTTTGTTTTTTAATTCATCTTTAATATATTGGTATTTTGGAATAGCCATAATTTCACCTCGATTCTCTTTCTCCAGTCTTGATTTTACCATAAATACAGACAAATTAGTAGTATTTAGGTAAAAAAAATTAAAATAATAGACTAAAAATGTTATGTTACATGTAAAAAATTCCATTTTATAACCTTGTGAATTATCATACATAAAAAGATCGCTTTCATGCTATTTTTAGATAATTTTGGTAAATGGTAAGTAAAAAAATAGAAAAATTTTAAAGAATTTTCTAAAACCTATTGACAAATGCAAAAGATTTGATTATATTTAATATTATAATAAATGAAAGCGCAAACTTAATTCGTCAGAGGTGGTAACATGACAAGATTTAAAATTGAGGACGATTTCTATTTAGATGGGAAGCCGTTCAAGATTTTGTCTGGCGCCATTCATTATTTTAGGATTCCAGCAGAGGATTGGTATCATTCTCTCTATAACTTAAAGGCGCTTGGCTTTAATACGGTCGAGACCTATGTGGCTTGGAATTTACATGAACCCGTTGAAGGGAAATTTGATTTTGAAGGTGCCAGAAATTTGGAGAGGTTTCTTCAAATAGCACAAGATTTGGGTCTCTATGCCATTGTACGCCCGTCTCCATTTATCTGTGCGGAATGGGAATTTGGTGGCTTGCCGGCTTGGCTCTTGACAAAGGACATGCGAATCCGCTCGTCCGACCCGGCCTACATCGAGGCGGTTGCTCGCTATTATGACCAATTATTGCCAAGGCTTGTGCCTCGTTTGTTGGATAATGGCGGGAATATTCTCATGATGCAAGTCGAAAATGAATATGGCTCTTATGGAGAAGATAAGTCTTATCTACGAGCAATTCGAAAATTGATGGAAGAACGAGGGATTGATTGCCCACTCTTTACTTCAGATGGTCCATGGAGGGCTACTCTGAAAGCCGGAACCTTGATCGAAGATGACCTCTTTGTGACAGGAAACTTCGGTTCTAAAGCTCCGTACAACTTTTCACAGATGCAGGAATTCTTTGATGAGCATGGCAAGAAATGGCCTCTCATGTGTATGGAATTCTGGGATGGTTGGTTTAATCGTTGGAAAGAACCCATCATCACACGGGATCCTAAAGAATTGGCAGAAGCTGTTCGAGAGGTATTGGAGCAAGGCTCTATCAATCTTTACATGTTCCACGGTGGTACAAACTTTGGATTCATGAATGGTTGCTCAGCTCGAGGG
This sequence comes from Streptococcus sp. HMSC073F11, assembly GCF_001810785.1. GTDB lineage: Bacteria > Bacillota > Bacilli > Lactobacillales > Streptococcaceae > Streptococcus. Next base: position 20,885 of record NZ_KV802692.1, on the reverse strand, counting down.
ACTTTGGACCTGCCACAAGTTACATCTTATGATTACGATGCCCTTCTTGATGAAGAAGGAAATCCAACTGCCAAATATCTGGCAGTCAAGAAGATGATGGCAACCCATTTCCCAGAGTATCCGCAGTTAGAACCACTCTACAAAGAGAGTATGGAGTTGGATGCTATTCCACTAGTTGAAAAAGTTTCCTTGTTTGAAACCTTGGATAGCTTGTCAAGTCCAGTAGAAAGCCTCTATCCTAAAAAGATGGAGGAGTTGGGACAAAGCTATGGCTATCTACTCTATCGAACAGAAACAAGCTGGGATGCAGAAGAAGAAAGACTTCGTATCATTGACGGTCGAGATAGAGCTCAGCTTTATGTCGATGGTCAGTGGGTTAAAACCCAATATCAGACAGAGATTGGGGAAGATATTTTTTATCAAGGCGAAAAGAAAGCGCTATCTAGGCTAGATATCTTGGTAGAAAATATGGGGCGTGTCAACTACGGACATAAGTTCTTGGCAGATACGCAACGTAAAGGAATTCGAACAGGTGTCTGCAAGGATCTACATTTCTTACTGAATTGGAAACAATATCCACTGCCACTGGATAATCCTGAGAAGATTGATTTTTCAAAAGGATGGACAGAAGGACAACCAGCCTTTTACGCTTTCGACTTTACTGTTGAAGAGCCGAAGGATACCTACTTAGACTTGTCTGAGTTTGGTAAGGGAGTTGCCTTTGTCAACGGGCGTCACTTAGGACGTTTCTGGAACGTCGGCCCGACCCTCTCACTTTATATCCCTCATAGCTATCTCAAGGAAGGTGCTAACCGCATCATCATCTTTGAAACTGAGGGCGAATATAAAGAAGAGATTCATTTAACTCGTAAACCTACACTAAAACACATAAAGGGGGAAAACTTATGACAATTGTAGGATGCCGTATCGATGGACGTTTGATCCACGGTCAAGTAGCCAATCTTTGGGCTGGAAAACTAAATGTTTCACGCATTATGGTTGTAGACGACGAAGTTGTTAACAACGATATTGAAAAGAGTGGTTTGAAACTTGCGACACCACCAGGTGTGAAACTCAGTATCTTGCCAGTTGAGAAAGCAGCAGTAAATATCCTTGCTGGTAAATACGATAGCCAACGTCTCTTTATCGTTGCACGTAAACCAGACCGTTTCCTTGGTTTGGTCGAAGCAGGTGTTCCGCTTGAAACACTCAACGTTGGCAATATGTCTCAAACACCAGAAACTCGCTCTATCACACGTTCTATCAACGTGGTAGACAAGGATGTGGAAGATTTCCACAAACTAGCAGAAAAAGGTGTGAAACTCACTGCTCAAATGGTTCCAAATGATCCAGTTTCAGACTTTTTGAGCTTATTAAAATAGGAAAAAATTTTTAGGAGGTCATTGTTATGATACAACCGTGGCAAATTTTACTTCTCACTTTGTACTCAGCTTATCAAATCTGTGATGAGTTGACAATCGTTTCATCTGCAGGTTCCCCTGTATTCGCTGGTTTCATTACTGGTTTGATCATGGGAGATGTGACAACTGGTTTGTTTATCGGTGGTAGCTTGCAGTTGTTCGTTCTCGGGGTTGGTACCTTTGGTGGTGCTTCTCGTATCGACGCAACTTCTGGTGCGGTTCTTGCAACAGCATTCTCTATCTCTCAAGGTATTGATACAGATCTTGCGATTACAACAATCGCTGTACCAGTAGCAGCACTTTTGACATACTTCGACGTTCTTGGACGTATGACAACTACTTTCTTTGCACACCGTATTGATGCTGCGATCGAACGCTTTGACTACAAAGGTATCGAACGCAACTACCTACTTGGTGCGATTCCATGGGCTCTTTCTCGTGCCCTTCCAGTATTCTTCGCCCTTGCTTTCGGTGGAGAATTCGTACAAGGTGTTGTAAACCTTGTTAAAGAATACCAATGGGTTGCAGACGGTTTGACTCTTGCAGGTCGTATGCTTCCAGGTCTTGGATTCGCTATCTTGCTTCGTTACCTTCCAGTTAAACGTAACCTTCACTACCTTGCTATGGGATTCGGTTTGACAGCTATGTTGACTGTTCTTTACTCAAACGTAACAAGTCTTGGTGGAGCAGTTGCTGGAATCATTGGCACTCTTCCTGCTGAAGTTGCTGAAAAAATTGGCTTTGTTAACAACTTCAAAGGATTGTCTATGATCGGTATCTCTATCGTGGGTATCTTCCTTGCAGTTGTTCACTTCAAGAACAGCCAAAAAGTTGCTGTAGCAGCACCTTCTACACCATCAGAAAGTGGGGAAATCGAAGATGACGAATTCTAATTACAAACTAACAAAAGAAGATTTTAATCAAATCAACAAACGTAGCTTGTTTACTTTCCAATTAGGTTGGAACTACGAACGTATGCAAGCTTCTGGTTACCTTTACATGATCTTGCCACAATTACGTAAAATGTATGGGGATGGAACTCCTGAATTGAAAGAAATGATGAAAGTTCATACTCAATTCTTCAATACTTCACCATTCTTCCACACTATTATCGCTGGTTTTGACCTTGCCATGGAAGAAAAAGATGGTGTGGGTTCAAAAGATGCCGTTAACGGTATCAAGACAGGTTTGATGGGACCATTTGCTCCTCTTGGAGATACAATCTTTGGTTCACTTGTACCTGCTATCATGGGATCTATCGCAGCAACTATGGCTATCGCTGGCCAACCATGGGGTATCTTCCTTTGGATCGCAGTTGCAGTTGCTTATGACATCTTCCGTTGGAAACAATTGGAATTTGCCTACAAAGAAGGGGTTAACCTTATCAACAACATGCAAAGTACTTTGACAGCTTTGATTGACGCTGCATCTGTACTTGGTGTCTTCATGATGGGTGCTCTTGTAGCAACAATGATCAACTTTGAGATTTCTTACAAATTGCCAATCGGTGAAAAGATGATTGACTTCCAAGACATCTTGAACTCAATCTTCCCACGTTTGCTTCCAGCAATCTTTACTGCCTTTATCTTCTGGTTGCTTGGTAAGAAAGGTATGAACTCTACTAAAGCGATCGGTATCATTATCGTTCTTGCAGTAGGTCTTTCATTCATCGGTAAATTCTTGCTTGGAATGGGCGCATAATTTATGAGTAAATCATTAATTTTGGTGAGTCATGGTCGTTTCTGTGAAGAACTTAAAGGTAGCACAGAAATGATCATGGGTCCACAGGACAACATTCATGCAGTGGCCCTTCTTCCAGAAGATGGTCCAGAAGAATTTACTGCAAAATTTGAAGCTGCTATCGAAGGATTGGATGATTTCCTAGTCTTTGCGGACCTTCTCGGTGGTACACCATGTAACGTGGTAAGCCGTTTGATCATGGAAGGTCGCGACATTGAACTCTACGCAGGAATGAATCTTCCAATGGTGATTGAATTTATCAATGCCAGCCTTACAGGCGCAGATGCGGACTACAAGAGCCGAGCTGCAGAAAGCATTGTAAAAGTCAACGATTTATTAGCGGGCTTCGATGATGACGAAGATGAATAATACTCTTCGAAAATCAAATTCAAACCACGTCAGCGTCGCCTTGCCGTATAGATGTTACTGACTTCGTCAGTTCTATCTACAACCTCAAAGCAGTGCTTTGAGCAACCTGTGGCAAGCTTCCTAGTTTGCTCTTTGATTTTCATTGAGTATAAGATGTAACTTAGAGCATCTTATATAGAATATACATGGGAATGGGAGTCACTCCCATTCCCATATTTTCAATAAGAATGAAACAACAATAGATTAGAGGAACTCTATGCTAAATTACACAAAAGAAGAATTACTTGAACTGGGTGCAGAAATCACGACTCGTGAGATCTACCAACAGCCCGATGTATGGAAAGAAGCTTTTGAAGCCTATCAAGCAAAACGTGAAGAAATTGCAGCCTTCCTACAAGGGATTGCGAATAAACATGACTATATCAAGGTCATCTTGACGGGTGCTGGTACTTCTGCTTATGTGGGAGATACCTTGGTACCATACTTTAAGGAAGTCTATGACGAACGCAAATGGAATTTCAATGCTATTGCGACAACTGATATTGTTGCCAATCCAGAAACTTATTTGAAAAAAGATGTGGCGACTGTCCTTGTTTCCTTTGCTCGTAGTGGGAATTCACCTGAAAGTGTGGCGACGGTTGATTTGGCTAAAGCCTTGGTTGACGACCTCTATCAAGTGACCATTACATGTGCTGCAGAAGGGAAATTGGCACTTCAAGCCCATGGCGATGACCACAATCTCTTACTCTTGCAACCAGCTGCTTCCAATGACGCTGGATTTGCCATGACTTCTAGTTTTACGTCTATGATGCTAACAGCTCTCTTGGTCTTTGATCCTACAGAATTTGCTGTGAAAACTGAACGTTTTGAAGTTGTTTCTAGCCTTGCTCGTAAGATTCTAGACAATGCAGCAGATGTTAAAGAGCTTGTTGACCTCGACTTTAACCGTGTTATCTACCTGGGTGCAGGTCCTTTCTTTGGCCTTGCTCATGAAGCTCAGCTCAAGATTTTGGAATTAACTGCTGGTCAAGTGGCGACCATGTATGAGAGCCCAGTCGGCTTCCGTCACGGTCCAAAATCATTGATCAACGAAGATACCGTTGTTTTGGTATTTGGTACAACGACAGACTACACTCGCAAGTACGACTTGGACTTGGTTCGTGAAGTGGCTGGTGATCAGATTGCTCGTCGTGTTGTGCTCTTGAGTGATCAAGCCTTTGGTCTTGAAAATGTCAAAGAAGTAGCACTTGGTTGTGGCGGTGTCTTGAACGATATTTACCGTGTCTTCCCTTACATCGTTTATGCCCAACTCTTTGCCCTATTGACTTCACTCAAGGTAGAAAATAAACCAGATACACCGTCTCCTACAGGTACAGTAAACCGTGTGGTACAAGGTGTTATCATCCACGAATATCAAAAGTAAGACAGTGTTTATGAATTCTTGACAAGAGGATTTGTATATCATCAGGCAAACCATAGATTGTCAAGGTGCTTTCTATGGTTTGTTTGCTTGAGAGAAATAGTAAAAGGAGAAGAGAATGAAAGCATACACAGAGCGTGTATTTGGAAATGTTGAGGGCAAGGATGTCTTGGCCTATCGATTTGAGACGGACGGTGGCTACCAGCTTGAGGTTATGACTTATGGTGCGACCATCTTGCGCTATGTCACACCTGACAAGGCTGGAAATTTTGCCAATGTTATCTTGGGATTTGATGACTTTGATAGCTATGTAGGCAATAGTCCTAAGCATGGAGCTAGCGTAGGTCCTGTGGCAGGCCGTATTGCAGGTGCGACCTTTGAGCTTAATGGCAAGACTTATGACCTTGAAGTCAACAATGCTAGCAACTGCAACCACAGTGGCTCAACAGGTTGGGATTCCAGCTTGTTTGAACTAGTTGAAGTGAGCGACCATGGTCTGACCCTCTACACAGAGCGTACAGATGGGACAGGAGGATTTCCTGGAAATCTCAAGATTTGGATCAGTTACCACTTAGAAGAAACTGGTGCCTACGAAATCAGCTACAAGGTAACGACAGATCAGGATACGCTGGTTAATCCAACTAATCACAGCTACTTCAACTTGTCTGGTGATTTTACGCAGACGATTGACCGTCATGTCTTCCAACTAAATACAGAGGGCATTTACCCAATCGCTCCCGACGGTGTTCCTGCCAAAACTCCAGATGCTACTCGTGTTGTGGTCAAACACATCTACAATGGTGCCTTATTGAAAGACATCTTTGCAGAAGAAGATGAGCAAATCCAACTGGTATCTGGTTTGGATCATCCATTCGCTCTTCCTGCGGGTCATGACAATGCTGGTTTTCTTTATGACCAAAATTCAGGTCGCTTTCTGCTTTTCAAGACAGAGGCTCCTTGTTTTGTAGTCTACACAGCAAACTTTGTGGATGAGAGTGTCATCATAGGAGGTCAGCCCATGGTACAGCACAATGGGATTGCCCTTGAAGCGCAGGCTTTACCAGATGCCATTCACAGCGACCTCAAAGACCAAGTCATTCTTAAAGCCGGTCAAACCTTTACAAGCAAGACACGTTATGAGCTTGTTGTGAAATAAAAGGATAGGAATTTCTACTTTTTGGGGAATAGTATTTACCTTATAACATTAGTAGAAATGGGCAAAGAATAGGAAAATATGATATAATTTAATATTGAAAATACCTGTCCTATCTAAAGGATAAAAGGAGAAAAAAATGAAGAAAATTGTATTTGCTAGCGCCTTGGCTTTGACTTTAGCTGGAGCAGTTTTGACAAATGATGTTTTTGCCAACGACAGACTTGTGGCAACACAATCTGCAGATGGTAGAAATGAAAATGTCTTGAGTTCAGAAGTGCTTAACCCTGCTAGTGGCAATGTTTTGGTTGGATTAAAGGGAGAATTTTTGACTCCAGACCAACAAGCTATCTTAGATGCCATCAATGCTATCCGTAAAGAGGCAGCTGACGAAGGTTTGGTAGATAAGTATGTCCCTATCAAATGGTCAACTGACCTAGAAAAGGCAGCTTTTGCCAGAGCTGCAGAAGCTTCTGTAACCATGGACCATACTCGTCTTTCTGGTAAAGAAATCTGGAGCGCCTTCCCATCAGGAAACAGTGTACTAGGAGAAAACTTGGGTTGGAACCATGATGGTTTTCTAAAAGCTCTTGAACAATGGCGTGCTGAAAAAGCAGACTACGTGAAGAAAAAATCAGGTGGTTCAACAAATGGTGGATCTGGTCATTATCAGACTTTGATTAGTCCTAAATTTACACACATGGGGATTGCTGCCTTTAAGAACCCAAATAACCCATATAATGCCGTAACGATTGCTCAGGCTTTTGGTGATGCTGCTACTTCAGAAGAGTTGGTAGGCAGTTACGGTCCTGCTATTCAATATGTAGAAGTGACTTCATCTAACTTGTCAACAGTTAAAAATAAAGCAGTCGTAGTTGAAAAAGCGCTGAAAGAATTTAGAACTTCTAGTTCAGACCAATCTGGTTGGGTGAAAACAGATGGAAAATGGTATTTCTATGAGTCTGGTGATCTGAAAACAGGCTGGGTGAAAACAGGTGGTAAATGGTACTACCTGGATGACCTAGGTGTCATGCAGACTGGATTTGTAAAAGTGGATGGTAGCTGGTATTACTTGAGTAGCTCAGGTGCTATGTTTACAGGCTGGGGTACAGACGGAAATAGATGGTTCTACTTTGATGGCTCAGGAGCTATGAAGACAGGCTGGCTCAAAGAAAATGGAGTCTGGTACTACCTTGATGAATCTGGTATTATGAAGACAGGTTGGTTTAAAGTTGGCCAATACTGGTACTATGCATATGGCTCTGGAGCTTTGGCAGTCAGCACAACAACACCAGACGGTTATAAAGTAAATGGAAATGGTGAATGGGTAAACTAGGCAACTAGTGAACAAATAGTTTGTTTCAATAGCTTTTTATAACGAAGTTGTAAAATGATATAACCTTAAAATGGGGAAGGCTAGTTTGCCTTCTCTATTTTCTTGAAAGTTGTAAACAAAAAATCTACAATGCCTACCTATGTAGTACAGATGATTTCAGAGAATCGATTTATAAATCATAAGAAAATTCCCTCACGCTATCCTGTCCAAGACAGTCTATCTTGCAGATGGTCAGTCTTTGTGATAGAATAGCATAAAGTCCTTTTGAGGGGGAACTTGCTAGGAAATCCCCAAGCATTGTAACGGATGAACTACCCTCACCTTTTTGTGAGGGTGGTTTTTTGTTTGTAAGTAATAAATAATAAATAATAGAGAAAGAGTGTATAGCATGTCGAGAATTGTCAGCATTCATCCAGCAAAAGAAATCCATCGCTATGGCTTTGAGAGTACCCAGGTCTATCGAGCACGTATAGCACGACATCTAGGTTTGGAATATGTCCATCTTGTGTCGAGTCCTCAGCTTCGTCCTGACTGGAAGAAAGATTTGATCAAGTTAGGATTTTTAGAAAAGGAACTGCTCTGTGTTCCGCATAGTTTTTCAGATATAGGCCATGCAGACTTATCAGTGAAACCAGAAAGTCTAACGCTAGCAGACGGAGATCAGGTGGAGCTCAATGAAGATGGCTTTGTGGCCTCTGTTACCCTAGGAGATGGCTCGGGAAGATATTACTATACCAAGGGTCCGTTCTTGTTTGAAGATTTCAAGGAAAAGGAACTTCGTTGGTATCATGAAAATGGAGAACTGGCCCTGGAAGGACGCTTTATCGATCCCTTCAAAGAACCCTCTCCTGTAACTATCTTTTATCCAGAATACATCTACCGCATAGGAGGAGAAATCCGTTCTGAAGAGGACTTGCTGGTTAAGTTCTTAGCCAGATGGGCCCAGCAAACCGACCTCTTCATCCGTGACCAACAAATCGTTCCCAAACCCAGCCTCTGGCGTTATATGGAAAACACGGACAAAAATTACTATGAAGTCATCCATGAAAATGTCATGCGAGACTTACGCCTCGCCAATCTGCGCAAGACAAACAAATACCTGGTTGCTAGTGAAAAGTTGACAGAAAGTTTGGACAAGGAAGGTTACCAGACAAGATTCCTGCCACCTATGTTTACAGAAGATCTCGGTCAAATCAAAGAAGTGGGACCTGTTTTGGACTATTGCCTAGTGGGTCATATGGGAGAAGGCAAGAACGTTGAACTTGTCATTGAAGCCTTTATCGAACTCTACAAACGTGGCTCCAAGGCCCAGATTACCTTTTATGGTGGCTCAGAGGAACGTCTAGTAGAATTACAGAATCAATATGATCTTCCACCAACCATTCACTTTAAAGGTATCGTTGACGAAGTGCCTTATCATCTGCACCAATGCTATCTGTCTGCAAGTTACACAGAGTTATTTGCCAATGCCTGTGTTGAAGCCTTGAGTCAAGGTTTGTTAGCCTTATTATCGGATGTGGAGATTGCCCATCGTTTCTATGCTGGCCAGTCCAATGCTATCAACTTGTTTAAAACCAAATCAGAGTTGATTCAAAAGATAGAAGAGATGGAACAGCCTGATTTTTATCTATTAAATGAAAAAAATCTAGCTTTGGCCTCTCGCTATTCTCTGGAAAAAGTAGCTCACATATACCGAGAGCTATTAGATAGGAACTTCTAGGATGTTGGGAATTCTAGTCACCCTATCGCTTTATTTCTGCTTGATTTCCTGGATTGCCTATCGGAAAAAAGGGAGCGAAGAGGACTATTATCAGGTTAAGAAAGCTGTTCCAGTGACAGTTTTGGCCTTCTCAGTTTTTGCGACCTTGCTCAGTCCCATTTCCTTTCTGACTCTGGTGGGGAATGCCTATACAGGTAGGTCCTATCTCTGGTTTGCCCAATGTGGCATCTTTCTAGCCATTCCACTAGCTCATCGCTATTTTCTGCCCCTCTATCAAAAGGGAAACTATGAGACAGCCTATCATCTTTTAGAGGAAAAGTTTCAATCGACTGGCATTCGTTCACTGGCCTCAGGTCTTTTTATCCTCTACCAGTTGGGGCGAATAGCAGTGGTGACCTACTTGTTGTCTCAGGCCTTAGCGCCCTTTATCCCTATCAATCAGCTGATCTTGTCTGGTTTACTCCTTCTCTTGACGGTCTATTATCTGGCAAGTGGTGGTCTCTTGGTTGTGCTGTGGACGGACTTCTTTCAGGGCTTGGTCCTACTGGCTATATTGGTCCTATTTCTACCAAGAATTACCCAATCTGGTTTAGTCGTGAATAGCAGTCAACAGCTATCTCACTTTGCAGAGACGCTGGATGGGAAGACGGTCTTTATCTTAGTTGCAGGAGCAGGTTTTAGTAGCTTGTTTTCCTACGTTTCTTCGCAGGATATCGTCCAACGTTTTAATAGCAAAATGGGGCGTCAGAAGATTGGAAAAATCTTATGGCTACAGGGACTTTTGTCCTTTGGGATTGCCAGTTTACTGTATCTGATTGGATGCTTAATTCGTCAGGAAAATTTCGCTACCACATCGACCAATCCTGTTCTCATTGCTTACGCTCGAGAAGGTCTGGCACCTTGGTTTGGTGGTTTTATCATGCTGGCTCTCTTGGCAGCAGGCCAATCCACAGTTTCATCCAGTATGAATGCGATCGTGACCTGCTTGAAGTTGGATTTTGCTTGGTCAAAGATTCGCTGGTCACCAAGCCTCCTATCCTTTGTCTTAGCAGGTCTGTCCTGGCTCCTCTGCCTCGTGCTCATGAATGCAGAAATCTACTCCATCTACGAATGGATTAACGGTTTTATGGGCCTGACACTTGGTGTGATAGGTGGTTTGTACCTCTTGGTTTTACTCCTCAAAAGACCGAACTTACAGTTAGCCAAAATCTATCTGGTCTTTAGTCTGGGAGCCTTGGTTCTCTATCATTATAGTGGCCTTTTTGCCAACCCCAATACCTGGTTAAATAGCATCATCACTACCCTATCTGCCCTGTTTATCTCATTTCTAGGAAGACTATATGAAAGCAACATCTAAACCCATAGCCGTCATTTTGATCCGTTCGGGTTCACGCGGCTTAGTGGATAAAAATATCAAACCGCTTGCAGGCAAACCCTTGGTTTTCTATACTATCGAAGTCGCCCTAGCCTCCAAGCTATTTAGTGACATCTGGGTCTCCTCAGACTCACTCGCCTATCTAGAACTCTGTCGTCAAGCTTATCCAGAGATTCGTTGTGTCCATCGACCGAAAGAATTGTCCCTATCAACAACCTCTAGCTTAGAAACCTTACGAGACTTTTTACAGCCCTTTGAAGAAGAGCAGGTCTTTGTGAATCTACAGGTGACCTCACCCTTGAGAGAAGTGGAGCACCTCGTCGAGTCCTATCAACTCTATTGTCAGTCTGGCGCCGACCATTTGATTTCCTGTGTCAAGGCGGATAAGAGTCGTAGTCTTTACTTGCAGTTGGCGGAGTCGTCATTTATCCGTCCGCCTCAGGTTTCCAAGCACTATGCTCGGCAAAAAGAGCCTGTCTATTATTATCCTAACGGTAGTATCTGGATTTCTCGTAAGGATCTTTACCTGAGAGATGAGACATTTTACACAGATAAGACAGTTGCCTATGAAATGCCCAAACTCTATTCTTATGATATCGACGATGCCTTGGACTTTGAAGTCGTTGAGAACTTGCTGCACCATCACCACCTAGGAGAATCAAAGAGATGAAACACCTCATCATTGCCACAACGCCCTTGCAGGCCAAGATTGCACAGCATATCAAGAGCCTCTATCCTGATCAGGACTTTGTCAGTCTTTATATCAGTCCTGTTAAAAATGCCCGACAGGAGCATTATGCTAAGGATTTTGACCATGTTCACTATCCTCAGACAGCAGAGGACTTGGCTTAGATTTGTCAAGAGCTGGCCGGAGACTATGAAACCATCTTTTATGCTAGCTTTGACAATAACTTGATTCTGGACTTGGTTGCTAGTTCAAACTACCAACACCTCATGAGTTTCGATGATGGCTATGCGGATATTTACCCTTTGGGAATGTATGCCCTCCCTCTTCAACCCAGTCAAGTGGGCTCTTTGAGCTTGACCATTTATGACCTATGAATATAAGAGCCACATTTATTTGGCAGAGGCAGTTTTAAATGTAAAGAACTTGGCGAGTCAACCAGCCTTTTATCAGCAAGTGCTTGGTTTAGAAATCTTATCTCAAACTGAGACAGAGGTCGTTCTGGGACTTGGAGGAACAGCCTTGGTACAGCTGATTCAAACACAAGAGAGCGGTGAAGTAAGGGAACATTATGGACTTTACCATCTGGCTATTCTCTTGCCGACACGCAAGGCTTTGGCAGATGTCTTAAAACACCTGACAGATTTACAGATTTCTCTTGTCGGCGGTGCAGACCACGGTTATAGTGAGGCCCTTTATTTGGAGGATTTGGAGGGAAATGGCATCGAACTCTATCGAGATAAGCCGGTTTCCACATGGGATATTCGAGAAGATGGACGCATTATCGGGGTGACTGAAGCCCTTGCGGCACAGGATATCTATGAGTTGGGGGACAGAGTAGAGCCTTTTATCCTAGCAGAAGGTACGAGAATGGGGCATATCCATCTTTCCGTCAAGGACAGTCGAAAGTCCAGCCAGTTTTATCAAAAGGTGTTAGGACTAGAGGATAAATTCAGTGTGCCTAGCGCTAGTTGGATTGCGGCTGGGGACTATCATCATCATTTGGCAGTCAACGAATGGGGAGGAAAAGGCCTAGCTCCGCGTAAGCAAGACTTGCCAGGTTTGGCCTACTATGTCATTGAGGTCGCTAGTAAAGAAGAACTGTTATCGATTGCGCAACGAGCACAAGAAGTTGATGCACCAATCAAATGGCTGACATCGAGCCAGTTGGAAATCACAGACCCAGACGGAATCGTGACCCGTATTCGTTTAGACAGGATATGATGACAATCAGAGGATCAATTGTAGATAGTGCTCCTTATTCTAGTCAGATATGTAGAAAATTTGATATGATAGTAGGGAACAAGGAGAAGAATACAATGACCAGTGAATACCAGAAAATGATAGCGGGAGAGGTTTACCGTCCATCGGATCCAGAATTGCGAGACTTGGCTCAGGCTTCTCGCCAAAAACAGTCTGCCTTTAACAAGGAAGAAGATCCCTTGAAGGGAGTCGAAATCATCAAGGCTTGGTTCGGCTCGACTGGACAAAATATCTTTGTCAATCCACGCCTGGTGGTCGATTATGGGGTCAATATCTATCTAGGGGAAAATTTTTATTCTAATTGGAACTTGACCATGCTGGATGTTTGTCCGATTCGCATCGGGGACAATGCTATGATTGGCCCCAACTGTCAGTTCTTGACTCCCCTCCATCCATTGGACTCGCAGGAACGTAATTCAGGTGTGGAATACGGCAAGCCTATTACTATCGGAGACAATTTCTGGGCTGGAGGAGGTGTCATTGTCCTTCCTGGAGTAACACTGGGGAATAATGTTGTTGCTGGAGCAGGGGCTGTAATCACTAAGTCATTTGGCGACAACGTTGTCCTAGCTGGTAATCCTGCGCGCGTGATTAAGGAGATATCTGTGAAATAGAAGTAGAAGAGGCTGGAAAAAACTCAATTTCAGGAAAATGAAGTAAAACTTTCAACAATAAAACGTATAATATCAAGGTTGTTCATTACCTGATATTATGCGTTTTTCTGATTTCAAAGACTTTTTACTCAGCCTCTTTTTGTAGATTTGATACTTGAAGTCACTCTTCTTGATCATTATGGAATTGCTCCATCTAGTTGAGTAGTTTAGATGGTGGTGTTTTTCTAACATAAAAAATTCATAATGGATAGCGAAATAGATGTGACGACACTTTGAGATATTGTTATAAATCTTTTTTATGGTCACAATAGAAAATATATATTAGTCAAGCTAGAAGATTCGTAGTAGAATAATTAGCAAATAAAAGCAAAGGGGTTATTTTATGAAATTAGTTAATTTATGGTCAAAACTTTCACTCGGTTTGCAATTATTGCTAGCTTTGATTTTAGGTGTTATTTTTGCAGTAATCTGGCCACAATTTGCAGGTTTTTATCAATTTTTAGGACAAGCATTCATCAAATTGGTAAACATGGTCATTATTCCACTAATATTCCCAATTATAGTAGTTGCGGTGGCTAGTGTCATTGGAAAAAAATCGTTTGGTAAAATTTTAACGAAGACCTTACTCTACTTTTTCGCTGTTACAACTGCAATCACTTTGTTATTTGTATTCTCTAGTTACTATTTGGGATTTGGTCAAGGTGTGAATATTGGTCAAACTGGAGCTAATATCGACGGGATAGCTAATAATGTCCAATTGAGTGAGTTTTTACTTGGTTTTATTCCATCAAATATTGTGAAGTCAATTTCAGAAGGCTCTCTTCTTCCAATTATTGTTTTTGCTATATTTCTTGGTTATGGAATTGGTAGCTTGAAGAGTGATAAAACCCAAAAAATTCTTGAAGGTTTCCAGATCTGGATTGAAGCTATTTATAAAATTGTAACTGTTATTGTAAAATTATCTCCTGTCGGAATCTTTGGCTTTATTGCAAAAGATGTCGCTAGTACAGGGATTGATAAGTTAGTTGGACTTGGTCAATTTGTTATCGGAACTTATTTGGCCTATGCAGTTCTCATTTTAGTTGTCTTCCCTCTGATCGCCTCTATCTTTAAAGTTCCATATTTGACTGCTTTTCGTGAAAATTGGAGCCTCTTGACTATAGCATTTATTTCGGGTAGTTCGAGTGTTGTGTTGCCGTCCTTATTGAAGGATTTAAAGAAACAGGGACATGATGAGAATACGATTGATTTGGTTGTCCCTTTAGGATATACTTTTAATCTAGAAGGAGCAGCTGTCTATTTTTCAGTAGCCACTATTTTTATCGCACATGCTTACGGTATCCAATTTTCATTATCAAGTCTCTTATTTACAGTTTTACTTTTGACCTTAATTGGGAAAACTGCAGCTACTGTTCCATCAGGAGCTATCGTAGTTTTGTTGGCAGCAGCACCCCAGCTTGGATTGCCAGTAGAAGGAGTGGCCTTGATTTTTGCAGTTGATTTCTTTGTGAATGCTGGCCGTACAATGATCAATGTTTTGGGTCAAATCTTAACGGTCAGTGTCATTGAAAAAACAGAAGGTTATAGTTTAGAGGAAGACAAGCAACATCAATTGTCAGTTAACTTTTCTTAAAGGAGATAGGAGTTATGAGTAACGCAAAAGTTTATGTGATTCATGAAAATATTGAATGGACACAGCATTTAGTAAAATGGTTAGAAAAAATACAAGTACCTTATGAATTATGGGATCTATCGAGTGGGATATTAGATCTTCAAAGCCCACCTCCACAAGGAATTTTTTATAATAGGATGTCCGCATCTTCTCATACGAGAGGGCATCGCTATGCACCAGAGTTCACGGAGCAGGTGCTTACTTGGCTAGAGGCTCATGGACGTAAAGTAGTTAATGGAACGGGAGCCATCAATCTAGAAATCAGTAAGGTGAAACAATATTTGAAATTAAATGAATCTGGTATCGAAACTCCAGCAACAGTTGCTGTTTTGGGACCGGAAAATATCATTGAAGCAGCAAGAAAATTGAATATCTATCCTTTGATTACCAAGCATAATAGAGCAGGAAAGGGATTAGGAGTGCAACTTTTCCAAAATGAAGAAGAACTAGAAGATTATGTTAATAGTTCTGCTTTTGAACCTTCAGTAGACGGGATTACCTTGTTACAAGCCTACATCAAACCAAGTGATGGTCGTATTCGCCGTTCAGAGTTTATCAATCAGAAGTTCCTTTATACTGTTTCAATTGATTCTTCAGATGGCTTCCAACTTTGTCCAGCAGATGGTTGTCAAATCGGTAAGAGACCAGAACAACTAGAAACTTCTGAAAAATTCCAAATTACAGAACCTCTACCAGAATCTCAAAAAGAAGCTTATGAAGCCTTCCTTAAAAATGCTCATATTGATGTGGCAGCTATAGAATGGGTTCAATCAGAAAGCGGAAATATTTATGTGTATGATGTAAATACCAATACAAACTATAATCCTACAGCGGAACAGAATGCTGACATCTTTGCTCATCAACATCTAGCTGAATATTTAAAGAGGGAGTTAGAAGCTCTTTATAGTGAATGATCATCTTGGAAGTTAATCTTTTAAAAATTTGATAACAACTTCCAGATAGAGTGCGACATAAATACTTTTCTTTCAAGGTAACAGTTATAGGCAACAACTACTAATATACAACGTCCCCTCTGAAGATTTAATTACAGAGGGGCTACGTTTTTGATGTTTACCCTAATTCCTTATGATTTATGAAATCACTTAGTGTCGAGAATTCCAAGAATACTGAGATTTTTTCTCCTCAGTTCATCAGCTTCTTTCTTGACACTTTGTCAGCTTTTGATACAATAGTACAAAATTAGAGGAGGTGGGTTATGATTCAGAAACATGCGATTCCCATTTTAGAGTTTGATGACAATTCTCAGGCGGTTATCATGCCCAATCACGAGGGGCTGGACTTGCACTTGCCAAAGAAGTGTGTCTATGCTTTTTTAGGTGAGGAGATTGACTGCTATGCGAGGGAAGTAGGGGCGGACTGTGTCGGTGAATTCGTTTCTGCCACCAAGTCCTATCCAGTCTATGTCGTTGACTACAAGGGCGAGGGAATTTGTCTGGCTCAGGCACCTGTCGGCTCCGCTCCAGCGGCCCAGTTTATGGATTGGTTGATTGGATATGGTGTGGAGCAGATTATTTCCACTGGAACCTGTGGTGTACTGGCTGATATAGAAGAAAATGCCTTTCTAGTCCCTGTTCGGGCTTTACGAGACGAAGGTGCTAGCTATCACTATGTGGCACCTTCTCGCTATATGGAAATTCAGCCAGAGGCTACTGCTGCTATTGAGCGAGTGTTGGAAGCCAAAGGGATTCCCTATGAAGAAGTCATGACCTGGACGACAGACGGTTTTTACCGAGAAACGGCTGAAAAGGTGGCTTATCGCAAGGAAGAAGGCTGTGCTGTTGTGGAGATGGAGTGTTCTGCGCTTGCAGCAGTAGCCCAACTGCGTGGGGTTCTCTGGGGAGAGTTGTTGTTTACAGCTGATTCCTTAGCAGACTTGGACCAGTACGATAGTCGTGACTGGGGTTCAGAAGCTTTCGAGAAGGCCTTGGAACTCTGCCTTGAGATAGCCTTTCAGATATAGCTACTCTCCTACTTTTTATGGTACAATGGATGTATGTTATTCAAATTATTTGTGAAAAAAATTGAGAGAGCCTTGGGCGGACTTTCGCCAGCTCGTCGCATCTTTTTAAGTTTCGCTGGAGTTATTTTTATAGGCTCTCTCCTTTTGAGTTTGCCTTTTGTCCAAGCGAGTGGTTCGCAGGCCACTTATTTTGACCATCTTTTTACGACGGTGTCTATGGTCTGTGTAACCGGCCTTTCTACGCAACCGGTAGCTACTACCTATAATGTCTGGGGGCAGTTGATTTGTATGCTCTTGATACAGATTGGTGGTCTGGGGCTCATGACTTTTATCGGGGTCTTTTATATTCAGGGGAAGCAAAAGCTCAGTCTTCGCAGTCGTGAAACTATTCAGGAAAGCTTTAGTTACGGGGAGACTCGGTCGCTGAAGGCCTTTATGCGATCTATCTTTTTGACGACTTTTCTAGTGGAGGGCTTGGGTGCCTTTCTACTAAGTTTCCGTTTTATTCCTGAGTTCGGCTGGGGACGAGGCATTTTTACCTCTATCTTTTTAGCCATTTCAGCCTTTTGTAATGCTGGTTTTGATAATTTCGGCAGTAGCAGTTTAGTGGCTTTTCAGACGGATCCCTTGATCAATCTGGTCATTGCTGGCTTGATTATCACGGGTGGTCTTGGCTTTATGGTCTGGTTTGACTTGGCAACCCAGTTTGACAAGAAGAAAAAACGCCGTCTGCGTTTCCACACTAAGCTGGTTCTCTTCTTGACTGCAGGGATCTTGCTGTTTGGGACAGTATCCACACTCTTTACGGAGTGGCACAATCCAGGAACAATTGGCAATCTCAGTGTTCCAGAGAAAGTGCTGGTTAGCTTTTTCCAAACCGTCAGCATGAGAACAGCTGGCTTTGCTTCTATTGATTACACTCAAGCTCGGCCTGTGACCTTGTTTATCTATATCCTACAGATGTTTCTGGGTGGAGCGCCTGGAGGGACGGCTGGGGGGCTCAAGATTACGACTTTCTTCGTCTTGTTGGTCTTTGCGCGTAGTGAATTGCTGGGCTTACCTCATGCTAATGTTGCGCAGAGAACCATTGAGGTTCGAACAGTCCAAAAATCCTTTAGTGTCTTCATTATCTTTTTGATGACCTTCTTGTTGGGCTTGATGTTGTTGGGAATTACAGCAGAAGGAACACCGCGATTTATTTACCTCATGTTTGAGACCATTTCAGCTCTTGCGACAGTTGGGGTAACGGCAAATCTGACGCCAGAATTGGGCAAGCTAGCTCTTAGCATTGTCATGGTGCTCATGTTTATCGGCCGTATCGGTCCCTTAACCTTGCTGGTTAGTCTAGCGGATTACCAGCCTGATAAGAAAGATTTGATTCAGTATATGAAAGCAGATATTAGTATTGGATAAGAAAGGAAGAATGATGTCAGATCGTACGATTGGAATTTTAGGTTTGGGGATTTTCGGGAGTAGTGTCCTGATGGCCCTTGCCAAGCAAGATATGAATATCATTGCCATTGACGACCACGCCGAGCGAATCAATCAATTTGAGCCAGTTTTGGCGCGTGGAGTTGTGGGCGATATCACAGATGAGGAACTCCTCAGAACAGCAGGAATTGATACCTGTGATACGGTTGTAGTGGCAACAGGGGAAAATCTAGAGTCGAGTGTGCTTGCAGTCATGCATTGTAAGAGTCTAGGGGTACCAAGGGTTATTGCCAAGGTCAAAAGCCAGACAGCTAAGAAGGTGCTAGAAAAAATCGGTGCTGACTCGGTGATTTCACCTGAGTATGAAATGGGGCAGTCTCTAGCGCAGACCATTCTCTTTCATAACAATGTTGATGTTTTTCAGCTGGATAAAAATGTGTCTATTGTGGAGATGAAAATTCCGAGTGTTTGGGCAGGTCAAAGCCTGAGCCAGCTAGATTTACGTGGCAAATACAATCTCAATGTCCTAGGATTTCGTGAACAAGAAAATTCACCACTGGATGTCCAGTTTGGTCCTAATGACCTCTTGAAAGCAGATGCCTATATCTTGGCGGTGATTAATAACCAGTATCTAGATGACTTGGCAGAATTAAATTCGTAAGGAGGGGAATCCCCTCTTTTTTGATGTCCAAGATAGGAAATAGAGTCAGAAACCCTTGTATTCCAGTAAAAGTCCTTCAGAAGCTGGACTTTATGGTAGAATAGAAAGAAGTGACAAGAGAGAAAGAAAAAATCAGTCCCCTAAAGGAGTAGATTATGAAGTTATTGTCTATCGCCATCCCTAGCTATAATGCCGCAGCCTATCTTCATTACTGTGTGGAGTCGCTAGTGATTGGTGGTGAGCAAGTTGAGATTTTGATTATCAATGACGGATCTCAGGACCAGACTCAGGAAATCGCTGAGCGTTTAGCCAGCAAGTATCCTAGCATTGTTAGAGCCATCTATCAGGAAAATAAAGGTCATGGTGGTGCGGTCAATCGCGGCTTGGCAGAGGCTTCTGGGCGCTATTTTAAAGTAGTTGATAGTGATGACTGGGTGGATCCTCGTGCTTACCTGAAAATTTTGGAAACATTGCAGGAACTAGAGAGCGAGGGTCAAGAGGTAGATGCCTTTGTGACTAATTTTGTCTATGAAAAGGAAGGTCAGTCTCGTAAGAAGAGTATGAGTTACGAGTCAGTCTTGCCTGTCCAACAGATTTTTGGCTGGGACCAGGTCGGAAATTTCTCAAAAGGCCAGTATATCATGATGCACTCGCTGATTTACCGGACAGATTTGTTGCGAGCGAGCCAGTTCCAACTGCCTGAGCATACCTTTTATGTCGATAATCTCTTTGTCTTTACCCCCCTTCAGCAGGTCAAGACCATGTACTATCTGCCTGTCGATTTCTATCGTTATTTGATTGGGCGTGAGGACCAGTCTGTCAATGAGCAAGTGATGATTAAGCGCATTGACCAGCAACTCAAGGTCAATCGACTCTTGGTAGATCAGCTTGATTTGTCCCAAGTGAGTCATCCAAAAATGCGAGAATATTTGCTGAATCATATTGAAATCACGACGGTGATTTCCAGTGCCCTACTCAACCGAGCAGGCACAGCAGAGCATCTGGCAAAAAAACGGGAGCTGTGGACCTATATTCAGCAGGAAAATCCAGAGGTTTTTCAGGCTATCCGGAAGACCATGTTGAGCCGTTTGACCAAACATTCAGTCTTGCCAGCTCGCAAACTTTCCAATGTTGTCTATCAAATCACCAAGTCTGTTTATGGATTTAATTAATATAAGTATTTTATAAGAGGGATTTAAGAAAAATTTTAACTTTTTCTTAATCCTTTTTAATTTTAGGAGATTATACTAGAGTCATCAAATAAAGAAAAACTCTAAGGAGAATCCTATGAAATTCAATCCAAATCAAAGATATACACGTTGGTCTATTCGCCGTCTTAGTGTCGGTGTTGCCTCAGTTGTTGTAGCCAGTGGCTTCTTTGTCCTAGTTGGTCAGCCAAGTTCTGTACATGCTGATGTGGTCAATCCGACCCCTGCTCAAGTTGTGCCAGATGCTACTTCGGTGAGTGAAAAGAGTGACTTACCAGTAGAACTTCTCAAAGAAGCAGTCGATACAGCTCTTCCTTCAGAAGTAGACTCAACACCTAAAGCAAGCTTGGATGCTACAAGCTCTCCAGAAAAAGCAGATGCAGGTGCTAAAGAGCCAGTAGTAGCACCCAAAGAAGAAGTACAAGCAAAACCAGAATCTAAGAAACAAACAGAAGATGCGGTTAAACCTGCGACAAATCCTGCGCCTACAGTTTCTGGACAAGACCGTGAAGCAAATGAAGCGCAGCCAGCAACTACCCCAGCTGAAGTCCAAAAAGGCGTAGCTGATAATACTAAAGACACAGTGGACGTTCCAGCAACTTACTTGGATAAAGCTAATTTCCCAGGTCCATTCACAGCTGGTGTTAACCAAGTCATTCCTTACGAGTTCTTCGCCGGTGACGGTATGTTGACTCGTCTTATCTTGAAGGATTCAGACAAGGCCCCATGGTCAGACAATGGTTCAGCTAAAAATCCCGCTCTTCCACCAGTAGAAAACTTAGGCAAAGGTCTTTACTTCTATGAAGTAGACTTGGCAGGAACTCAAGGCAAATCAG